>JACCSI010000364.1 GCA_013813075.1 Acidobacteriota bacterium
GCGCCAGCGCGTGCGGCTGGATGAACTCGCCGGGACCGCTGCCCTTCTTGCCGAACTCACCGAGGTACTTTCCCGTCCGATCGAACCGGGCAATGCGGTGGCTCGCGGCGGCGTCGCTGTGCCCTTCGGCCACCAGGATGTCGCCATTGGGCAGCGTCAACACGTCGTTCGGCGCCTGGAAAGACGCTGGGTCCGCGGGCTGTCCTGCCTGATTGCCGCCCGGCTTGCCTAGCGTCAGCAACAGCTTGCCCTCGGGGCTGAACTTGTAGACCTGATGACCAATGATCTTGGCTGGTGGCGCCGGCGGCGGCGCGTCGGCGGGCGCCGCGGGGGCGCGACGCGGCAGATTGTCGGAACCGTCGGTCACCCACACGTTGCCCTCGCGGTCCACATGAATGCCGTGAGGAAACACGAACATGCCCTTGCCGAAGCTGGTGAGCAGCTTTCCACTCTCATCGAACTTCAAGACGACGTCGAGCGGTGACGGTTCACCTTTCGCGTCGACACAGCGGTTGGCGCCGCAGCGT
This sequence comes from Acidobacteriota bacterium, assembly GCA_013813075.1. Classification (GTDB taxonomy): domain Bacteria; phylum Acidobacteriota; class Vicinamibacteria; order Vicinamibacterales; family UBA2999; genus JACCSI01. The sequence continues at coordinate 528 of JACCSI010000364.1, forward strand.
TCGGCCACCCAGAGGGTCTTGCCGTCCGGGGCGATATCCACCGCACTGGTGGACCCCCACGTCCGGCCCTCGGGCATCTTGAAGTGGGACTCAGTCGTCGCGTAGGTATTCGGGGCGTCGGTTGGCGCCGGGACGGCCTGGGCCGCGATGTGGCCCGCCCCCACTGACACCGCCACAGCGAAAGCTGCGCCGAGAGTGACGTTTCGTCGAACGCGCTGCATCTGAACTCCTTAAGGAATGAACGTGAACTTTGCTTGCGCGGAGCTGCCGCTGCCCCACGGCCACAGATACGACACGTTGCGGGGGCGCACTTCGGCGCGCACGCGCACGTAATACTCTCGATGGGGTTCGAGGCTGGCGCTGCGGAACAGCGGCAGCCGATCGAGTGTGGTCACCCATTGGCGGACCTGGTCGTCGCTCTCGGTGACCTGCGCTTGCTGCACGCGTCCATCAAACGTGCGCACGACGGTATGGCGACGTGTCAGATTGTCGTACTGCACTGACGTGCTAACCACGGTCGAGGCCATCGTCCGGTCGATCCAGGCCGCGACTTCGGTGCGCAAATCGATGGTGTAAGTAAAGGTGGTTTTGAGGCCGCTGCGGATTGCGGCGCGAACTTCATCCGTGAATCCGTCGTTCAACTGAAACGAGATCAGGACATGGCCGTCCCGCACTAGCGGAACAATGCGGAGGTCCTCGGCGGCCAGGAGTGGCACCACGCTCAGGAATAATGCCAGGAAGACGGTCTTTTTCACTATAACCGGTCGAACTTTACCATCCCTTCGATTGCCTCTCAAGGGCCTTCACGCATTCGGTTGCCTCGGCGCGATGCGATATGATTCGAGCTCATCCCTATTTTGACCATCACTTTTCGGTCGAAGGTCGCTCTCCTGGCGCTTGCCGCCGCCGTGGTCACACTGCAAACCGGCGCGCACGCGCAGAGCTTGGTCTATTCGCTGTTCGAACGTTACCTGGAGCCACTCCGCGTCCAAGCCGGCATTCCCGGACTCTCGGCGGTCATCGTGCAGGACGGCCACGTGGTCTGGGAGCGTGGTCTGGGATTACGGGATGTCGAGGGATTGCACCCCGCGTTGCCCGACACCCCGTACCCCGTCGCCGACCTGACCCAGACGCTGACCGCCACGCTGTTGTTGCAGTGCATCGAACGCGGCGAAATTTTAGTGGATACCCCGATTGGAAACTGGCTGCCTCGCGCTGACGATCCAGGCGCGACCCTGCGCCAGTTGCTGTCACATCGCAGCGCGGCGACCGTCGCCGGATTTCGCTATCAGCCTTCGCGCTACGCGCTGCTGGCCACCCCGGTGCAGGCGTGCGGCGAACTGCCGTTCCGCAAGCTGCTCGCGCAGGAAATTCTCGATCGCACGGATATGGCCGACGCGGTACCGGGGCTCGATATCGCCTCGACACCGCCGGAGCTCCGCTCCCTCTTCGATGACACGGTATTGGCCCGCTACGCCGGCGCCCTGCAGCGCATGGCCACGCCATACAGAGTGGACCGCCGTGGTCGTTCCAGCCGCAGCGACCTGCCGCCCCCGGGCCTCGACGGCTCGCATGGACTCGTCGCCAGCGCCCGTGACCTCGCCAAGTTCGACGCGTCGCTCGACGCCTATCATTTTGTTCGCCCTGAGACCCTCAGGGCCGCCTGGACCAACGCCACGCACAATGGCGCCGCGACCCCGTTCGGTTACGGGTGGTTCGTGCAGGAATATCAGGGCGAGAAACTCGTGTGGCACTTCGGCAGTTCTCCCGATGCGTTCTCGGCGCTCATCCTCAAAATTCCCGCTCGCCGCCTGACGCTGATTCTGCTCGCGAACAGCGACGGCCTCAGCGAACCATTTGCGCTCGGCGATGGCGACGTGACGAGTTCCCTGTTTGCCCGGACGTTCCTGCGCCTGTTCCTCTAACGGCGGGCACCGCCGGTGGCGCGCGGCCCGGGTGGCCGCCCTGGCGTTGGTCATGACGGGCGCCGTCGCGCTCCCGGCCAACGCTGATTTTTTCCTGACCCCGTTTGCCGCCATTAAATTCGCCGGGACCGCACGCATCGTCGACCTCGAACAGGGCGCGAGCAACACCAAGTTTGCGCTAGGCGTGGTTTTCGGCGAGCTCGGCGATGGGGTGCTCGGAGTCGAGGGTGATGTCACCTACGTGCCGCGGTTCTTCGAGCGCGCTACGGGTAGCTTGATCGCGCGCAGCCATGTCCTGACGGCGATGGGCAATATCATCGTCGCGCTCCCGCTCAGCCAGACGGGCTATTCGCTACGGCCGTTCCTGAGTGGAGGCGGCGGCTTGCTCCTCGTCAGCATCGACGATGTGTTGGGAATTTTCCCTATCTACCGCAACTTCCTGGGCGTCAACGTGGGCGGCGGCGCAGTCGGCCCGCTGACCAACGTGGTCGACGTCCGCTTCGACCTGCGATTCTTCAAAAGCCTCACCCGCGAAAACGAAGAAAGGCTCAGGGCCGGCTCGGCGCTCAGTTTCTGGCGCGCCGCGATTGGCCTGACCATCCGATGAGTCGATCACGCACATTCACCTGGGAAGACCCGATGGTAATACTGGGCAACCTGCGTCGCCTCTCGGGCGTGGAGTTTCTGAAGAAAGTTGCCTCCGGCGCGTTTCCGCCGCCACCCATGGCGGAACTGATGAACATCCGCATTACGGAAGTTGCCCACGGTCGTGTGGTGTTCGAAGGCACGCCAGCGGAGTATCACTACAATCCGCTGGGCACCATCCATGGCGGCATGGCCGCCACGTTGCTCGACTCGGCGTTGGGATGCTGCGTCAACTCGTGCCTCGAGGCTGGCGACCTGTATACGACACTCGAGTTGAAGGTGAATTACCTGAAGGCGATCACGCTCGACACCGGGCCAGTGCGCGCCATCTCGACGATCGTGCACATCGGACGCACGACAGCCGTTGCCGAAGCGCGCGTCCTCGATGTCAACGATGTGCTCTACGCCTACGCGTCGTCTACGTGTTTGCTGCGACGGGTCTCGCCCGATCAGAGGCCATGACTCCGTGACGGGCCGAGGCGTCTGGACAAACGGTCAGGTTCGCGGTGGCGACGACAACTTCGGGAGGGCTGCCTCGATGTCCGCACGCTGCGATTCCAGGAACGGCGGCAGCACCAGCGTCTCGCCGAGGTGAGCGGGGTCTTCGTCGATGGAAAACCCTGGGCCATCGGTCGCCAACTCGAACAACACGCCGCCGGGCTCCTGAAAATACACCGACTTGAACCAGAACCGATCGATCACGGGCGTGGCACTACCGCCTGCCTGCTCGATGTCATCCCTTACACGTAACTGGTGCGATTCGTCCTCAACGCGCCACGCCAGGTGATGCACGCCGCCGACACCCCACCGACCACGGCCTCCCTGAAACGTCTCCTGAAGATCGAGCACGCCAGAGGTGTGCGCAAACCCGTAACGCGTCCAGCTTCCCTCGGTGCCGAGATTCACAAATCCCAATGTGTCCACCAGAAATGCTGCCGACGGCGCCGCGTTCCGGTGCCACAACTGGGCGCCATACAACCCGCGCACCTGTCGGTCGGCCGGCACCGGGCTGTCGTCCCACGGTGTGAACGCGGTGCGTGCGTGGCGCGCGGGCTCGACGAGCGCAATGCGGAGTCCGTGCGGATCCGTGAACGGCAGTACCCGATCGCCAAAGCGCGTCTCGATGACGGCCACCGTGGTCCCGTACTGCGCAAGTCGTTCGCCCCAGAACTCCAGGGTGCCACCCGGCACTTCGAGACTGACCTCCATGGCCCGGCCGTACCCGTCGTGCGATGGCGCCATGTGCGCCCACGGGAAAAATGTCAGGTCGGTGCCCGGCCGCCCCTCTGCGTCCGCGTAGAACAGGTGATATGTGCCGGGGTCGTCCTGGTTGACGCTCTTCTTGACGAGGCGCATGCC
>JACCSI010000404.1 GCA_013813075.1 Acidobacteriota bacterium
GGGAGCAACTCGAGGGTCTCTCGCGTGATGCGCGTGGTCGTCGCGGTGGACGTGACGTCGACAGTCGGCGACGCGCCCGACACCGTGATCGTCTCTTCGAGACCGCCAAGCTCCATCTTGACGTTGACGGTCGCCACGAAACCGGTGCCGAGACGAACGTCCTCTCGTTTGACGGTGTGAAAACCGGTCAGCGCGTAGGTGACGGTGTAGCTGCCGATCGGCAGCGGCGTCAAACGGTATTCTCCCCGTTCATCGGTCACGGTCGTGACCTCACGCACCTGAAGCGCCGGACTGGACGCCGTCACGGTGACGCCCGGAACCGCCAGACCGCCGCCGTCGGTGCCCTGGCCGACCACGCCGGCGGCGCCGCCTTGCGCAAGGGCCGGGCCCGCCGAGCCGATGACCATGGCCATGAGGGTCGCGAATGACATGGAGAACTTCTGCAACATGCGCTCAACTCCTTGTGTGGATCCGCCCTAGACCTAGACTCGTGTCGTTTACGGCTGCTGACCGTGGCACTTCTTGTACTTCCGGCCGCTGCCACACGGGCACGGTTCATTTCGGCAGGTCTTCCCTACCGTCCCGTCCGTTACGGTTTCCGCGACCGGCGCGACGCGGGTGCCGGAACTCTGCACGATCGATGGGGTGCCCGTCTCCGTGGGGACCTGCGATGCTCCCTGCGCACGGCTCATCTGGCGATAGTGGGGGCTGTATTGCAGCCCATACGAGGTCGTGCGTTTCAGCGCGGCTTTCCGCTCCGTGAACTCGCCGGCCGACGCTTTGAGTGCCGCCACCTCGCTCTCGGTGCAATCGCGCAGGCTGACGTCTTCGCGTGGCACGAAGAAGCCCTGGCCGATCGGCAGGCTGTGAGCGGCAGAGATGGACTGGCCGGGCTGCAGCACGTACCTGAATTCCGATTCGTGCACGTGCCAATCCGTCTCCACCCGTATCACCATCATCGGCACCACTGGCCGTTCGATCATGTTGAAGACGGGAGTGTAAACGGTGTCCCACCCGGGCGGCGTCTGAAAATTCCATGCGCCACGGAGCGTCACCGCCCCCGCTGGTGTCCCAAGGTCTTCGGGGACGATGAACATGCGCGCCATCAGTAGGGCATTCTCGCGGCTCGCCTCGGGCACCGGGGCGAGATAGGTGACCTCTTCCCGGAACATGCCGACGCCGCCGGCCGGAAGCATCACGGCGACAGACAACACGCCTTCCCACTGGGTTCCAGTGGGATTGACGTAGTACACGAACCGGTACAGCCCCTCGCCCTCGTACCAGACCTTGAAGGCCTCGTGCTTCTCGAGCGGCGGATAGACCATGAAGCCCAGACTGCTTCCGGCCTCCAGTACGGGACAGTGACGCGCGTGCTGCGGCAGATGCGGCCGCTGCGCTTCGCGACGCGGCTTCAAGCCGACCTGCGGCCGCCGCCAGTTGGGGAAGAGTCGAACTTCCATCCGGGCTTATCGGCGGCGCGCCCGAGCCGTCAGTCCTGTTTCGGCTTCTTTCGCTGCTCCTCGAGCAGTTTCTTCTGAACGTCGGCCGGACTCTGCGCCTCGATCTGATCGTCGAGCACCAGCCGATCACGCAAGGCGCCGTTGAAGTTGAGATCCTTCTCGAACACGTCGATACCCCTGGCTGTCATCAGCTCGCGCAGGAGCTTGGCGGTGTGGTGGTTCATCTGCACGCGGGCGTTCAGAAAGACGCCCTCGGCGATGGTCAGGGGACGCCAGCCACGCTTGTTTCTCACGTCGAGCTTGGCGCCGGCGTTGACGAGGAGCATGACCGCCTCATTCGATCCGCGGTACGACGGGCCGTGCAGCGCGGTGTCGCCGTTCTTGTCGACGTCGTTCACCTCAGCGCCAAGATCGAGCAGCATCTTGACGGCCTCGGCGGCTTCCTCGGGTGTGCCGGGATTTTCGCCCTGCGAGAAGATGCCGACGCCGGCCGCGACCATCAGCGGCGTGGTCCCGTCCTCGGTGGCGAGGAAGGGATCAGCGCCGAGATCACGCATGACTTCCATGAGCGGGACGTCACAGGCTTTCGCGGCCAGAAGGAAAGGCGTCGCGCCGACGCGGTTCAGGGAGTTGCGTCCCTCCTGATCCATGTGCGGCTCCTGGATCTGGCGCGCGTTGATGTTGGCGCCGTGTGCAACGAGTTTTTTCGCCAGGTCGAGGCTGCTCAGATTCCCTTGCGGTTTCTGGCCGGGATTGTTCTGGCCACGCTGCGGCCGCCGCGACCAGACCACCTGGTGCAGCGCGGTCCACCCCTGCCCCGCCGCATCAGGATTCGCACCGAGCTCGAGCAGCACGCCGGCCGCCTCGTAGCTGACGCCCTGAATGGCGGTGACCAATGCGCTCGTCCCGTCGGGCAGCGTGTCGTTGACGCTGGCGCCTGCACTCACCAGCAGTCTGATCGCGGGAATCTGTCCCTGCCGGGCCGCGAACAGGAGCGGCGTGAAGCCGAAACGCGACTTGTCATGAAGGTTGGCGCCGGCGGCAATCAGTGCCTGCGCGGCGTCGGTGTTGCCGTCGTGCACCGCCCACATCAGGGCGGTCTGCCCCTTCCAGGCCTCCTTGGCATTCACGTTCGCGCCATGAGCGAGCAGCAGCCTCACGGCATCGGCTTTTCCGGTCCGCGCCGCCGTCATGAGCGTCGTCTCGCCCTCCGGCAAGGCGGTGTTGGCGTCGGCCCCGGCCTTGAGCAGCCGCTCGATCATGGCGGCGTTGCCGTTGACCGCGGCCGAATAGAGCGGCGTCACACCATAGCGGTTCGCCGCCTTGACGTTGGCGCCAGCGCGAAGCAGCAAATCGGCGGTTGTCAGGTCATCGCGATCTGTGGCGAGGTGAAGCGCGGTCGTGCCATCCGCCTCGGCGTCGTTCACCAGCTGCGCCTGCTTCAAGAGGGCCCGCACCTGGGCGGCGTCGCCCTTCCTGACAGCCTCCACGAGGGGCGACTTGCCGGCCGCACCTTCCGCCGGCACCCCCAACAGCAACACCGCCAACGCCCATCCGGCAACCCGTTGTGCGCTCATTCCGCTGCTCCCTCTTGCTGTTGATGGTTTTTGCCCGTCACGGTCGCCTACGCCACCGCAGTCGGCACGCGCCCCCTATAGGGTGCGATGCCGAGCGCGCGCCATTCATCCCTGGATGGTGGGCGGTCGCGGGACGTCGTCGAGGTCGAAGCGTGCCGTGCTGTCGCCGAAGCTCTCCGCCGGAATTCCAGCGTGATTGACCAGGCTCAGCAGCAAATTCGAGAACGGCGTGCCCATCGGCGCCGCGACGTGACGGTTGCCCTTGAAGCCGCGCGCGCCGCCGATGAGGGCGGTCGGCATGTCGATGTGCGAGTGGATGTTCCCGTTGCTGAGGCCGGCGCCATACACCAGCAGCGAGTGGTCGAGCAGATTGCCATCGCCATCGGGCGTACTACGCATCTTGTCGAGCAAATACGAGAACAGTTCCGATTGCCAGGTGCACAGCTTGGCGTATTTTTCCAGGTTCGCGGGATTGTCGCCGTGATGCGACATCGAGTGATGCTGCTCGGAGAGGCCGATCTCCGGAAACATCCGCGCCGACAGTTCCTTGCCAAACATGAACGAGCTGACGCGCGTCACGTCACCCTGATACGCGAGGCACTGCAGGTCGAACATCAGCTTGACGTGATCATCGAACCGGTCCGGCAC
>JACCSI010000432.1 GCA_013813075.1 Acidobacteriota bacterium
CTGCGCGGTCGACGGCGACCAGTAGCAGCACCGCCGCTAAATGCGCGGTGTTGACGCGCATCACGGCCGCGATCGCGGCGGCCATGTCGATCTGCGAGCCCAGGTAGAAGAGAATAGCGGCCGTCACCGCCAGCCGCACCCACAACGAGCTGGCGGCCCGCTTCAGAATCGCCACCCGATCAGGCCGTCGGCTTACGGGCGACGAACGTCAGCGTCTCAAACAGGTTCTTGCGAATCTTGAAGAGCAGGTCTTCAGTGCCGGTCCGTCTCGACAAGGTGTTGAGGCCCGGCAAATTGGCGAGCACGGCCCCAGCGGCCAGCGCGTCGCGTCTGAAGCCGGTCGACACACCAATGCTTCGTTCGATCTGCAGAATGTCGAAGCCGTTGTCGTTGAACAACTGCGAGACTCTCCGCTGGGTCGTCACGAAGTTGTGCGTGTAGTCGACGTCCCAGAAAAAGGTCCGCTCTTTCAGATAGTCAGGGACGACAACGAAGAACACACCGCCCGGACGAAGCGCACGCAGGGCCTCGGCCGTAAACTCGCGCGCCGCATCGATGCCGCTCATGTGCTCGAGCACCTGATCGGCATAGACGACGTCGGCGCTGGCATCGGGAACGGGGATGGGCGGCGTCCACGATTCGATCACCCGCAGCCCTTTCTTCTTCAGCACGTCCACGAGGATGGGGCTGGCCTCGATGGCGGTGTACTGCCACCCAGCCTGGACCGCGTGTTCCGCTAAGGTGCCGTGGCCCGGACCGATCTCGAACATCTCTCCACCGGGTGGGGAGTGGCGATGCAGAAGCCGCAGGCGGTGCTGTTCGATCTTGCCGCGGCGCGCGCTCCCGTACGAGGTGAGTTTCTTCTCGGAGAACGACTTGTAAAACGTAGAGGGTTGGGTCACGTCAATAGAAAAGGGCAGAAGGGTGAGCTTCCTTCTGCCCTCTGTACAGACCTCGCTGATGATCAGTGAATTACTGACAGAGTTGAGCGCTGACCGGGAAATCCCCTGCACGGGGCCCCGGCACGGGACTCCAGTTCACGGATGGACTGGGCCCGCCGGCGCCGACGATCATGTCGAAGACACGGTTCCCACCGTAGACCGCGGTGTCTTCCCGGAAATAGGAACCATCGCTGGTGCCGCATCCGAAGCAATTGCAGCCATGCCCTCCGGGACCTGCCTGGATCAACTGCCATTCGGGGTCAGACTGGGACAAGGCGTAGACGACCTCACGAGTGAATCGATGGCAGCTGACACCGCGGCCCGCCGCGCAACTCGCCCATTCGGCGGAAAGGCCGGCAACTGCCGACGCGCACGCAAAGCGGTTCCCCGGGTCACCCGGCCCACACGCCGCAGGCACTGGGAAGGGAAGTTGACCACTGGGCGTTGCCGTCGCCGTCGGGGGCGGTGGCGCTGGGGGTGCCGGACGATCGAGCGTCCGGAACGTCGCAAACTCGGACCACGGACCGGCCTGCGAGCCCAGACGAACGCGTGCGCGCCAGCGGAAATTGTCCGAGTAGGTTAGGTCGGCTTCGAGGCCGTGAGTGCTGGACGAGCCCGACTCGCCGATCGTGCGCTCGTACACCACGGATCCGTTGGCGTTCTGAATTTCAAGGTCGTATGCGAAACCCACGGTCACGAAACGGCCTGGTGGGTTGGTGAAGCCGAGCGTCGGACGCAACGATCCGACGGTTTCTCCATTGTTCGGACCTAAATCGCGCGGCGCCCCGACCTTCACCGTCGAGCCATCCGCGTTAACGGCCGTCAGTTCTGCGGTCACCCCCGTCGGCGACAGCGTCGTTTGAGGCGTCCCGGAGCAGGCGGTGATCGCCAGCGCACACACAACCTGCCAGGCAAACATGGTCTTTCTCTGCATCGAACGATTCTCCTGATTGCGGGTCGGAATCGGGCCCACGAAACATACCGTCGGCGCGCTGAGCGATTAATGATACTGCACCCGGTGAAATCAAAACCCCCAAAAACGCGGCGAAAAGCGCAACGATCCTGGCGAAACTCGGCCGAAAGCCCATGCTACGATGGGCCGCTTATGTGGAGACTCGCAATGTACCGAAAAGCTCTTCCCGTCGTCGTCCTGGCCGTCGTTGTCGCCTGCGCGGACGACGCGTCCGCTCAAGCCGGGCAACCATGGTCCGACCGCGGCTATTTCAATCTCAACGTCGGATTCGGTTCGACGTCGGGCACCCTGAACGACTCCACCACGTTCACGTTGTACGACGAGACCGGCACGAAGACCGTTGACCAGGGCACCGATTCCGGATCCTTGTTCGACTTCAGCGTCGGCACACGCGTGTGGCGCAATGTGTCTGCCGGGATTGGCTTTCATCGTGGCTCGACCAGCGGTGAGGCCTCTGTGCTGGCGTCTGTCCCAAACCCGATATTTTTCAATTCCAATCGCAGTGTCGCGACCACGGCCAACGAACTCGACCGAACCGAGCGGGCCATCCACCTGCAGATCGGCTACATGGTGCCACTCAATGAGCGACTCAGCGTGCACGTCACTGCTGGTCCTTCATTCTTTCGCCTGAGACAGGACGTGGTCACCGACGTCACGGTTACCGAGGCGGGTTTCCCGTTCACGAACGTGAACGCGGCGCCGGTCGTTTCCGAGCGCTCGGACTCGGCGGCCGGGGCGAACATCGGAGTCGACGTCGCCTACCAGTTGTACGAGACCACCAATCTGAAATTGGGCGGTGGGATGTTCCTCCGATATTCCGGTGCAAGCGCGAAGGTGACCGTGCTCCAGAATACGGTCGACTCCGACCTCGGCGGCCTGCAGATTGGTTTCGGAGCGCGCGTGCGCTTCTAACCAATCGCCGTCACTCGTCGGCGTCCATAGAGGGTAAAAGAAAGGGCCTGCTCCGCGAGCAGGCCCTTGTTTCAGCAGCGGGCTGACGTCCTCGGATGGTTCGACGGCTTCCACACCCCGAGCCCTTAAAACCGCCCGCGGCTGATCCAGCGCCCAATCGAACCTCCCGACGCGGTGACGCCGGTGACGTCGCCCCACGACGGCGACGGGTTCGCGCCGCAATGACCGCCGATGATGTCGATGATGTAGACCTCGGTTGAGCCTTCGTCGCGGCCGGCGCCATAGTGGTAGTCGATCACATCGTGCGACGGGTCGGCGGCATTGCCGCGCTTCCCGTTATACCCCCAGCGCGTGTCGTAGGTGCGCAGTGTATCGACCACGAGGTCCATAAATGCCCACGAACCACCGTGCTCCTGGCAGGAATTCCTGATCAGATCCGGCCGCGCGTTGGCAACTTGCTGGACGACGTGCGCCACGTCCGGCAGCGGGAGACGCTGCCCGGCCCCGGGATCGGGCGCGCGCCCACCGCGGCCACCAGGGACGGGATTAGAG
>JACCSI010000467.1 GCA_013813075.1 Acidobacteriota bacterium
CGCGCAGCCTCGACCGGTGACTGCGGTCGCGGCGACGACGGCGCCGGTCGCACCGGGTTCGCTGCGCTTTGCCGTACTCGGCGACACAGGGACCGGCGAGAAACCGCAATACGAGGTGGCCGCACAATTGTGGCGTTCGCATTCGGTGTTCCCGTTCGAGTTCCTGATCATGGTCGGCGACAACATGTACGGATCCGAACGCCCCCAGGATTACGCACGAAAATTCGAGCTTCCTTACAAGCCAATCATCGAGGCCAAGATCCCGTTCTATGCAGCGTTGGGCAATCACGACGACCCCAACCAGCGGTTCTACAAGCTGTTCAACATGAACGGCGAGCGCTACTACTCGTTCAAGAAGGACACGTTAGGAAATCCCGGCGTCCGCTTTTTTGCGCTCGACAGCAACTACATGGCCGGCGATCAGGTGCGGTGGCTGGAGAAAGAGCTGGCCTCGTCGGGTTCCGATTGGAAGATTGCCTTCTTCCATCACCCGTTGTACTCGTCGGGTGGGCGGCACGGGTCGGAAGTCGACCTGCGGGAGCAACTCGAGCCGATGTTCCTGAAACACGGAGTCAACGTCGTCTTTGCGGGGCATGAGCACTTTTACGAGCGGCTCAAACCCCAGAAGGGGATTTATTACTTCACGGCTGGCGGGTCGGCAAAGCTGCGCGCCGGCGACATCCGACGAGGGAGCATGACGGAAGTCGGGTATGACGCCGATAACAGCTACATGCTGGTCGAGGTTGCGGGCGACGTCATGCATTTTCAGACGCTCTCGCGCACTGGCCGACGTGTCGATTCCGGATCGATTTCCCGGGCAAACCGGCCGTTGACCCAGCCATGACCGGCTCGATGAGACTGGGCGTTTCCGTCTGCGCGCGGCTGATGCGGCGTGCGGCGCTCTCGCTCGTAATGATTTCGGACACCCCAGCGTTGACGCTGAAGTCAAAAATCCAGGAGGGGCTCGCGCTTGAACGGCGGGCCGCAGCGACCCTTTGATGCTACGACGCTCCAGACTGCTACTGACGAGATACGGTTCGATGTGCGGACTGCTGCTGATGCTCGGTGCCGGTACGGCATCGCTGGCGTTGGCGCAACCGCCGTCCACACCATCGGCACTCCAGGGCACCCAGACCGACGACGAACCTTTCGGCTCGATGTCGATCGATCCTGAGGCACTCAAGGGTGAATTGCTGGCTGCAGTCATCCGGCTGCCCATCGCAGCCCTTTTAGGCACGGCGCTGGCGCTGCGGCCGCGCCGCCGCGGCACGCCCACACGTCAGCCGGCCGTGGTGCAGACACAGATCGTGCTGGCGGTCGTCGGCGCACTCATCATGCTGGTGGTCGGCGCCAGCCTGGCGCGGGCATTCGGCATCGTCGGCGCCGCCAACCTGATTCGCTACCGTTCAAAAATTGACGACCCCAAGGATGCCGTCGTCATGTTGTGCGCCCTCTCGGTCGGCCTTGCCGCCGGTGTCGGCCTCTATGGGCTGGCGACGTTCGGCACGATGTTCCTGGTCTTCGCGCTGTGGATTATTGAAGGCTTCGAACCACAAACCCGTCATTTTGAGCTGTCAGTCAAACTTGGCGACAAGACCGCGCAACTGCGGCCGCGCATCGAAGCCATCCTGCGGCGATTTAAGACCGACTACGAGCTGCGCGGCCAAGCCGAGGAGGAAGTTTCATACTCCGTCACTGCGCCGTTGCGGCTGCAGACAGACCGCGTCTCGAATGCGCTGACGGCGCTGGTGCCGACCGGCAAGGGCGCGGTCGAGTGGAAAGAAAAGCCGAAAGTCAAGAGCAACTAACGGCGGCTGAAACGAACTTTGAAACTCATCGTTCAACCCGAAGCGGGCATCGTCCCCGTCGTCCAGGCGATTCGTGCCGCGAAACGCTGCATCGACATCTGCATCTTCCGCTTCGATCGCGCCGAAGTGGAAAAGGCACTCGGTGCCGCCGTTGGACGTGGTGTACGAGTCCGCGCCCTGATCGCCCACACCAACCGCGGCGGCGAAGCGCGCTTGCGCAAGCTCGAGCAACGCCTGCTGTCCGCGGGCGTCACGGTGACGCGGACCGCTGACGACCTTCTGCGGTACCACGGCAAATTCCTGATCGCCGATGATGTGCTGCACGTGTCAGGGTTCAATTTCACCACGCTGGACGTCGACGAGAGCCGCAGCTTCGCGATTGCTACGCGCGACCATCGCACCGTTCAGGAGGCCATCAAGCTCTTCAACGCCGACGCCTCGCGGCAGGCGTACCGTCCGTCGCGCTCGAACCTGGTCGTCAGTCCCGAGACGTCGCGCGGCATGTTGGCCGCCTTCCTGCGCGGCGCGCGCAAGGAGTTGGCGATCTACGACGCGAAAATCCAGGATCCGGCGATGATCAAGATCCTAAAGGAACGTGCGTCGAAAGGCATCAGCGTGCGGGTCATCGGCAATTTAAAAGGGCCAGATGGCGATGTGGTCGTCCGCCAGTTGCAGTCGATGCGACTGCACGTGCGCGCCGTCATCCGCGATGGCAAGAGCGCGTTTGTCGGCAGCCAGAGTTTACGCAAACTGGAGCTCGAAAACCGTCGCGAAGTCGGATTGCTCGTCAACAATCCGACAGCGACGCGACGGTTGATGCAGGTCTTCGAGGCCGACTGGATCCAGTCAGCTCCGAAAGAAGGAAAAGCGGAGAGGGCGGAAATGAAAGACGAGAAGAAGGACGCCGTCGCCTAGAACATCGGTGTCCACTCCGCCGCCAGCGCCTCGATGAGATCGGTGGCCAGCTTCAACTCGCTTGGCGGAACCGTCACCCGCTCGGTGTCGGCCATGTCGGGGCCTCCACAATCTCGTCGGCAAACCGCAGCATCTTTGAAATCCTCCTTGGTCAACACCACGTAGCGGCCCTTTTCGTATTCGTCGCCTTTGACGAGGTCTTGCCACGCCACCGGCGTGCCGTCACGCTGACATACGCGCTCGTATTTGATGGGCGATTTGTCCTTGGCGTGCAAGAGACGAAACTTCGGGCGATTTTCCCGAACGGCGGTATGGAGCTGAACGGGAATGGCGACGAGTCCGAATGACAAACTGCCGCGCCAGATAGGTCGTGCCACGATATCCTCCTCTTCCTCGGGGCCAGGGTGCGTGCCCGCCGTCATCATCAATCAGCGCGCCACTTCGATCTGGCTGGCCAGTTCGGCGAGCGTGCGGACGCGACGGCAGTCGGCGTCGGGGTACAGCCCGGTCGGGTCGAGCAGCACCCCTTCGCGTAACCCGGCGGCGCGTGCTCCGGTGACGTCGACATGAAACAGGTCACCCACGTGCGCGGTCGTTTCCGGGCGGCTTCCCGACTGCTCGAGCGCAATGTGAAACAGGCGCGGGTCGGGCTTCTCGACCGCCCACTCATGAGAGTCGAGCACCACGTCAACATAACCGGTGAGCTCGAGCCGATCGAAAAGATGCCGAAGCCGTCCGTTCGCGTTCGACACGACCACGAGCGTTAAGCCAAGCGCGCGAAACCGAGCCAACGCCGGTTTCACGTCACCCGGCACGTACTCCCAGAGGTTATGGACGCCATGGTAGTCCCGCATCACGGAGAGCGCTGCATCGGTCGCGTCGGAGAGCGGTACGGCGGCATATTCGAGCACTGTGTTGAAATACAACCAGCCGCGCTTGACATCGTCCGTCGCTCGAATGACTGCCACGTGGTCGATGTCGCGCTTGGCCATCGGCTCCGCTGCCGCGAGCGCCTCCGCAGAAACGTCGACCCCCGCTGTTGCCAGAGCGGCGCTAACCCGCGCCCACGACGGATGGCACAGCACGCCACCTGCGTCGAGACACAACGTGCCGATGGTGAGAGGCGCCGTCGCCCACCCGCTCATTTCAGGATCGATCGCACGTCGCCGCGCAAGGAGGCAATGTCCAGTGGTTCGTCGTCGGCCGGGAGCGAGCGGTGGTATTCGAGCAATGGCCGATCGTCCGTCAAGATCGGACCGCTGCCAACGTAGGCGCGCATCTCGCCGGGACCCGCCGTATACCACCCTGCCAGGGTGTCAAACGCCGGCAAGCCGATGTCGTCGAGGGCAGAGGCCGTCAACGGCACCGATCGCTTGGATGCGAGGGTCGCAGGATCGACCGTCAATGGATGCGTCGATCCGAGCATCAGGTTGCCGTCAAACCACAAAGTGGCATGCGGGAATACGTCGAGGAAGGTTCGCATGATCAACTTGTACTGTGAGGCGGGGCGATGACCGATCCACTGCAGCGCGATGCCGCCGTCCTTGAGCGCGTTGCGGACCAGCGCGAAGTACTCGCGCGAATACAAGTTGCCTGCACCGGCGTGCGTGGGCTGGATGATGTCGGCTGTAATGACGTCGAACTTCTCGCCCGACAGCATCAGAAAATTGCGCCCATCGTCGACTCGAAGGCGGACGTTCGGCTGGTTGAGCACGTCGTAGTTGACGTGAGCGAAGAACGCGGCAGCTTTTCGGACGCTGTCGGATAGTTCGACCACCTGGACGCGCGTGCGATGCTGGCTCACTGCACCAGGCGTGGCGCCGCCACCAAGCCCGATGACCAGCGCGTCGTCAGGAGCGGGGTGCAGAATCATGGGCAGATGCCCAATGAGTCGGTGAAGCCTCACCATCTCCGGGGTGTCGTTGGCCTGATGCAATCCATCCAGAAAGAGCGAACGACGAAACTCGCTGGCGTGAACACTGACCGCCGTCTGCACCCCTTCTTCGCGCCAGAACTCGCGCATATCCAGGCCATGTCGGCGCTTATACGCGGCCGCGAACGGGTCTGGCACCTCTGCGGCCACAAAGCCGAACGCCACAGCTGCAGCGCCGACGGTGACGAACAACTTGCCCTTGCGTGGATGGCCCGCCACGAGCGCGAGAGCACTCGCGCCGTACACCGCGGCCATCACGATCAAGGCCCGACGGGTGCCCAGAAGGGGCAGGAGCACAAATCCGCCAAGGAGGGACCCGAAGATGGCACCTACGACGTTCAGGGAGTAGAGGCGGCCAATGCGCCGGGCGACGGCCGCGGCCGTCTCATGCGATCGCGAGCCCGCGGCAACGTGGAGCGCGATCGGGAAACTGAGCCCCATCAGGATCGTCGCTGGAAGAATGGCGACGGCGCTGGCTTGCCACTCGCCCGAAGTGCGCCATCCCGCCTCGTAGCTCCACCCGAGGAAGATGGCAGAACCCAGGACGGTGAGCGCAGTCGCCAGTTGAATGAACACGAGCACCGCGGTCCAGTCGCGGTCGCGGCGCAGCAGTCGCGACGCCACCGCACCGCCAATCGCGATCCCCGCCAGCACCGTGACCAGCATCGTCGTAAAGGCGTAGGTCGTGGCGGCGAGGTACTGGACGAGCATTCGGAACCAGAGGATCTCCAGCGCCAGCGCCACGAGTCCTGAAAAGGCGATGACGACGCCGATCGCTCCCGCATTGGGCAGGCGTGTCCTGGACGACGCAGACGCGGCCGCCTTCGCCTCGATCGGCGCGCGCGACTCAACGGTATCGGCTGCGATGTCCGGTGCCGCGCGGTCGAGCGCCAGGGCTGCGACACCAACCATCACGTTGATGGCCGCGCCAAAGAGAAAGGAGCGCTGGATACCGATCGAGCCAATCAGATGAAAACCCGTGACGAGCGCACCGGTCACGGCCCCTGCGGTATTGACCGCATAGAGGGCACCAATTCTCGACCCCAGCGTGGAACCTTGCACCAGTGTCGAGGCGCTCAACACCGGTAACGTCATGCCCATCAGAATGGTCGGAACAAGCAACACGACGAGCCCAGTGATCAGACGAACCGCAGTGAGAAGCGCCAGCGATTCCCCGCTGGCGGGGTACAAGCGTTGATAAAGCGCGGCTGCGGCATCGAGCGCAAGTGGCGTCGCCAGTGCTGAGAAGCCGATCAGAATCTCGGCCACACCAAACACCCGGAGTGGCCGCGGGAAGCGGGCCAGCACCCGGCCCGCCAGCACGCTGCCGACGGCAAGGCCGGTCATGAACGCCGCAAGCACGGTGCTGGCGGCATATGCCGTGACGCCGAAGACCAAGGCGAGCAGGCGCAGCCACAAGACCTGGAAGGTGAGGCCGCAGATGCCGGAGCAGAAAAACAACAACAGCAGGATGGCGAGACGCACGCGCAACTCAGTCTACTTAATCCGTGGAGTGCGGCCGAGTGCAACGCGGGCCAGGCACTCGGTTATGACCGTGTGACTGGAGGACGCGATGACGTCAGCGGGGATCGGCCCGGCGACATTATTCGTAGCGCAGCGCCACCATCGGATCGATTTTTGACGCCTTGTACGCCGGCAGGAATCCTGCGGCAGGCGCCACGATCACCAGTAAAATCGCCGCCGTCGCGAACACGACCGGATCGTTGCCCTCCATCTGGAACAGCATCGACTGCGCCGCTTGCCCGATGCCTACCGCACCTGCGGGGCCCACCACGCCGCCAATCATCGTCATAAACGCCACCTGTCGCAGACCATGGCGCGAACTCGGTTGCCATCGGCGCCAAGAGCCATGCGCACGCCGACCTCGCGCGTGCGCTGCGCAACCGTATAGGCCAGCACGCCGTAGAGGCCGATCGCCGCAAGCAGCGTTGCCAACAGGGCAAAGGCCGCCGGCAGTGTGCTGATCATGCGATCCAGGAACACGTTCTCGCGTGCTTGCTGATCCAGCGTCTTCAGATTTTCGACGGGGAGGTTGGGATCGAGCCGGGCGATGACGTCCGTCATGGATGGCATCAACTGGTCTGGCGCCCCCGGGTGGCAGCGCCCCGGTGTCGACGCCGTCGAGGCGCTGTTTGAGTCGCTGGATCTCACGGGGCCATTTTGGCGATTGCGGCCGTCGATACGAACGGCGACCCGCCTGGTGGCGCGGGGGTGGTACGGCGGCCGCGGCGAGCCCTACCGAAACCCGGCCTGAAGCTTGTCGAGCTCCTTACTGCCTGGACACAGCGACTCGTATGGCACGTCAACGAGGGCGCGGTCGACGGTCCCGGCCTGTTCGTGCATATCGTGCGAGTCGGGAGACAGGTAGAGCAGGCCAGTGACGATCTCGCCGACACGCTGCCGGTCGCGAATGTACGCGTAGGCGCGGTCTCGATCCGTCGGGTCGTAGTCCGTCGCCACCTTGCGGAGGCGCACCCAGGCGCCATCGTGGAGCAAGACATTCTTCAAGGTGCCCGGGTCGTAGTCTGCGGTAATCTCCGCGGCCGGCGGCACGAAGTCGGCCTGCACGACCTCGACCACTTTCTCGCGCGTATAGGCATAGCTCTTCGTCGAGCCGTCGTGATCGTTGAAGGTGACGCATGGCGAGATGACGTCGATGAATGCAAAGCCCTTGTGCGCCAGACCGGCCTTGATAATCGGCACCAGCTGCGCCTTGTCACCGGAGAAGCTGCGGGCGACGAACGTCGCGCCCAGGGTCAGCGACAGCAGCACGCTGTCGATTGCCTCCATCGTGTTCGGATCGCCCTTTTTTGCCGTCGACCCCTTGTCCGCCGACGCCGAGAACTGCCCCTTCGTCAGTCCGTAAACCCCGTTGTTCTCGAGAATGTACAGCAGATTGACATTGCGCCGGACCGCGTGGCACATCTGGCCCAGGCCGATTGACAACGAGTCGCCGTCCCCGGACACGCCGATGTAGTGCAGATCGCCATTGGCGGCGTTGGCGCCGGTCGCCACCGCGGGCATCCGGCCATGCACACTGTTGAACCCGTGCGCCTCGCGCAGGAAGTATGCCGGCGTTTTCGACGAGCAGCCGATGCCCGAGAGCTTGGCGACGCGATGCGGCTGGATCGACCGCTGCCAGAAGGCCTGGATGATCGCCGCGGTGACCGAATCGTGGCCGCAGCCGGCGCAGAGCGTGGTGATCGCCCCTTCGTAGTCGCGCCGGGTCAGGCCGATGGCGTTCTTCTGGAGCGCCGGATGGTGGACCTTGGGTTTGGTGATGTAGGTCATGCGG
>JACCSI010000508.1 GCA_013813075.1 Acidobacteriota bacterium
TCTATGTACGGGGCAATCTCGGCATTGAGGCTGCGGACGAGGCGTGCGGTCGCACTCTCATCCAGCCCCCCGACAGCGACGAGTGTCGTGCCGCGCGCACGGGCTTCGGTAGACGCCACCTGGAGGGCAAATTGCCGCATTGACTCCGGCTGATCACCGAAGGTCACTTCCAGCATCACGATCGCCCGATGGTGGTCCGAAAACATCGTGCGGAGCGCGGCTTGCCATCCCGGCATGGCGTCGGCCCGATCCGGAGCGGATACGGCGATCCATGCCGGAATGCCCCGCCTGGCGACTTGCGCGAGGTAATCCTGGAATGGAGCGCCCGCTCCGTCCGGAAGCGACAGCATCAGGCGCGAACCCACGGCCGGCCGCGGCAATGCCCCAAGTGCGTCGACGACCCGCACAGACGTCGGCAACACCATGTCGTCTTCCACGAAGATGCGCGGCAGCGCCAGGGCAGCCTGAGGTGGCGAGACGGGATTCTGAGCGCTCGCCGCGGACACCAGGCAAAACAGCGCCAGGGCGGCGGCGGGAGCCGCGAAAACTTTCATCGGTCAGGCAGGCCGTAACCGGGCGGTCGTCGCGGCCAGGGTCGAAAAGGGCGCCTGTGTGAGAATTTCCGTGAGGCGGGCCTCGAAGCCGCTCAATCGGAAATAGTGCGCGAAGCGCAGTTGCGGAGCCAGCACGACGCGCGGCGGATCCGGATCGACCTCCCACGGATGCACGGTCAGCACCGCAGGGGCGCCGACGGCGTTGGCCCTGGCGATCGTGCGCAGCACGCGCCGCGGAGAGCTCATACGAAGACCCCAGCCCCAACCCAGCGGCATGACCTGTCCAAAGCGATCGGCAACAAACGGGGGCACCTCGACAATGGCGCCCGCAGCGGTCTGTCTGACGTGCGGGACACGCGAGTAATCGAGGCTGCCGACCAGCCGCAGCGGCGCCATGCTGCAATCGGTGTGGAACTGCGCGCGCGTCAACTCACCAAGCGCCCACTGCGCGCGCTCGTTAATCGACCACTCGGGCGCACGAAATGCACGGGGCCGCGGCGCGCCGGCATTGATCACAGCGGCGTTGCACGCCGTGATGTCCGCGGCAAATTCGTTCGCACCCAGATCATAGACACGCCGGTGCTGATGGCCGTGCGAGCCGACTTCATGACCGGCGGACACGATTTCGTGCACCAGCGAGGGGTAGCGCTCGGCGACCCATCCGACCACGAAAAAAGTGGCGCGAACGCCCGTCCGATCCAGCGCGTCCAGCAATCGGCGCGTCGTCGGCACGACCCGCGAGGGCAAGCGGTCCCAGTTGACGCGGTCGAGTGCAGCGCCGGCGCCGCAGACATGAAACCAGTCTTCGACGTCGACCGTAAAAACGTTCATGGCTTACGCAGGTTTGCGGTTCGCTTCGATAAAGGCCGCGATGGAGTGGACGCTCTGCAGCACCCGTGCGCCGGTTTGCTCGTCGGTAATCGACACCCCGAAAGACCGTTCGAGCTCGAGCACCAGCTCCAGCACATCGATCGAATCGAGGCCGAGACCTTCGCCAAACAGGGGCACATCGTCTGCTATCTCCGCGGCTGTGATCGGTAGCCGCAGGCTGCGAATGATCGCCTGCTTGATGTCGGACCGAAGCGCGTCACTCATCGATGCATCCTCTGAAGCAGACGAAGTCACCGCAAGCCGCCGTCTACTGCAATAACCTGTCCCGTGATGTAGCTGGCGCGTTCGGAGACGAGAAACGCCACCAGCTCCGCCACCTCGCGGGGCGCACCCAGCCGACCCAAAGCCACTGCCTTGAGGTGACTCGCGCGCGCCGCAGCAGGCATGCCGCGGATCATGTCGGTTTCGATCAGTCCCGGGGCCACGGCATTGACGAGCACGCCCTTGGCCGCCAGGTCGCGCGAGAGTCCGCGTGTAAACCCTTCGAGCCCGGCCTTCGAGGCGGCATAACTGGCCTGGCCCGGTAACGGCATGATGGCGCTGGGCGAGCTGACGTTGACAATGCGTCCCCAGCGTCGCAGTAACATACCGCGCATCGCCGCACGAACGCAGTAATACGCCCCGTCGAGATTCACGCCGATCATTTCGTCCCATCGCGCACGATCCAGCATAAGCGCGTGGGTGTCGCGCGCAATGCCGGCATTGTTCACGAGGATATCGACCGGGCCCAGCGCACCGACGGCATGCTCGAAAAATGACACCACCGAGGCTTCGTCGCCAACGTTGCACTGCCCTGCCCAAGCGCGCCGGCCGTTCGCTTGGAGGGTCGACACAACGTCACGAGCGAGCTCTTCGCGCTCGCGATACGCAATGCCGACCGCAGCGCCCCGTTCGCTGAGGACCTCGGCGATGCTGCGGCCGATTCCTCGCGAACCGCCCGTAACAATCGCCACCCGGCCACCCAGCTCATCGTCCATTGCCCGAAAATCGTAACATGCGGCGATCGCGGCTTAATTCCGAGCGATGCGGAGGACGACGCTGCAGATCGATCCGCCCGATCCCACGCTGTTTATGAGCGCGATACGATTAGGCGGGGGCTGTCGTGTCAGGACGACATTCAGACCCTGCACCACGGGATCGGGTTCGGTCAGGCCACTAATCGGCGGCACCTCCCCATGCACACCGCAAAGAACGGCCGCCACACAGGACGCTGCGCCCGAGGCGCCACATTCGCCGAGCGCTCCCTTGATCGAGGTGATCAGTGGCGAACGCGACCCGAACACCGTCCGTAAAGCCTCGGCCTCGACATGGTCCAATGCCGACGTGGCGTTTGCCGAGGCATATACGACACCAACATCGGCCGGCGTCACTCGGGCATCGGCGAGCGCGGCACGCATCGCGCGACTAATAGGTTCAGAGGATTCTGGCCAGTGGTTGATGCCCACGGCCGTGCTCACCGAGGCCACCCCGAGCACCTCTCCGTAGCACTTCGCCCCGCGGCCGAGCGCGCTCGCCTCATTCTCCAGAAGCAGCGCATACCCACCCTCACCGAGGACAAAGCCGTCGCGACGACGATCGAACGGCCCCGGTGTCGGGCCTGCGGATGCGGCCATCACCCGGAAGCGGTCGTGCACACGAAAGAAAATATCGAAGATCGCGTCAACGCCCCCGGCGCACAGCACCTTGGCGCGTCCGACGCGAAGGGCGTCGGTCGCTGTCACAATCGCCGCGAGCCCGGAGCATTCTTTCTGGCTGACGGTGACGTTCGGCCCGCGCAACTTGAACTCGAGGCCGGCCAGACTGGCCGGGGCATTGGCGACGGTGCTGTTGAAGAGCATGGCGGGCGCGCCGGTCGGCCCGCCGCGATGCAGCGCCGTCAGATACTCGCTGGTCGCTTGTCCGCCGGCGGTATAGGTCCCAAGCATGACCCCGGCAGCGTCGTCGCCGGCATCCCCAACAGCGTAGCTGCCATCCTCGTATGCCTGACGCGTGACCACCACGGCATATCGCGCGGTATCGTCCATGCGCCGCAGCTTCATGGGCGCTATCCACTCAGTCGCATCGAATCGCGTGACGCAGGCGCCGACGCGCGTACGGCACTGGCTGACGTCGAACGCCGTGATTGGTACAACACCCGACTCGCCTGCGAGAAGAGCGTCGCGAAAGCGCTGACGCGACGTGCCAAAGGGCGAGACGACGCCGATTCCGCTCACGACGACTCTGTTCGCCACCGCGCGTACGTTACCATCCGAATCCATGGCACTCCAGCAGTCCCGGGCCTTTGTCGTCGCTGCTGGAATGTGCGCCGCGGCATTGCTCACGCACGCCGCCCAACGCGATCTCTTCGACGAAATCTATCTGCGCGGGCAGCCGATTGCGGGCGACTTGAAGACCCTGACGGCGCGCTTTACCGAATCGTCGACCTCGTCGCTGCTCGCGAAACCACTGGTCGCGCAAGGCACCCTGGCCGTTCTACGGCCCTCGACCATGATCCTGCGGTACACCGACCCGGAGCGTCGCACCGTGTTGATCGAAGGCGACGTGATGCGCGTCATCTGGCCGGCGCGCGCCATCGACCGGCGAACGGCGATTGGAACTGCGCAACGCCGGATTCAGCAATATTTCGTTGACAAGTCACCGTCACAACTGCGAAGCCACTTCGACATCACCGCGCGCGTCGCAGACGACCGCGCGGGAACGTGGCGCATCGCGATGACGCCGCGGCGCCAGCAAGTCAAACAGGGTTTGGCCGCACTGGAGTTATGGCTCGATCGCGAAGCGCTGTTGCTGGCGGCCATGCGGATGACGTTTCCCAATGGGGACACCAAGCTGATGGAATTCGCCGACGTGACCGTCAATCCGCCGATCGATCCGTCGGTCTTCCGCGTCACACCGTAATCCCCCACCCATTCCCTTGCGCCTCTGCGGGCATAGCGCGCCGAGGGCCAGTTGACCTGCGGCACTGAAGCAGCTGCCTCGACGCGGCGACGCGACTGAGCTTAGGTTTGGGCCGAAGGTATCGCGGCAGGCCATCGCGCCGCCACGGATTCCGATGGGGGCACCAATTCGTACTCGTGCAGATAGTGACTGGGCTCCAGCATCTTCTGCGTGCGGCGCAATGCTCTTAGCAAGAAGAGCGCGTTCCATGGGTCCACTTCGCGCATCCATTGCCACATCGACTTGCGTCCCTTTAAATTGAGGACGGAGCGGCGCCACGTTTCACAATACAAATCGAAGAATCGCTCAGGTCCAAGAGCCGGCTCCCAGAGCAAATGGTGCATGTCGAAGTGCGACCATTGCCGCACACCAATCTTGGGACGCATCTCCTCGAAGTACGCGGTGCCAGGGAGGGGCGTGAGAATCGTGAAGCCCGCCTGGTAAAGCTGGAAGCGCTCGACAAACGCCCATAACCGCTCGAAGTCCTCTTCATGCCATGACGGATCGATCACGAAGTTGCCCGTCACGCCGTATTTCAGGCGTCGCGCCACCTCGATCCCGCGCGCCGACTGGTCAACGGTCGCGTCCTT
>JACCSI010000513.1 GCA_013813075.1 Acidobacteriota bacterium
CACGCCGACCATCGTCCTGGACGGCAAAGAGTACGGAACAGGGAGCTCACGGGACTGGGCCGCCAAAGGACCCGCCTTGCTCGGCATCAAAGCGACGATCGCCGAGAGCTACGAGCGCATTCACCGCAGCAACCTGGTCAACATGGGTGTGTTGCCGCTCGAGTTCAAGGCGGGCGAGACCGCCGCGTCCCTGGGCCTGACCGGCCGCGAAGTGTTCGAACTGGTCGGCTCGGGCGCGGACCTGAAGTCGCGCGGCGACATCGTCGTGCGTGCGGTCGGCCAGGACGCCAAGACGCGCACGTTTACGTCGACAGTGCGCATCGATACGCCCGAGGAGCTGACGGCATTTTCGCACGGCGGCATCCTGCCCTACGTGTTGCGGCAACTCGTGAAGCGCCAGTGACGCGGCTGTGGCCGAGTAGGGTGGCGTAAGCGCGGGCACGAGGTTCCGCGACCGTAGATGAGGGTTCAATCGCCGCGATGGCGGATGACGAATGTGCGGACGGGTCACGCCTGCAGCCAGTGCTCCACCGGTCTGGTCAGGAACTCTTCGAGCGAGATGCCATCCCCGCCGACGAGCAGGGTGCGCTTTGGCGCGAAGGCGTCGGTAAAGGCGCTCAAGCCCGGGAAGGCCTCGGGTGCGCGGCCGCTCTTCACCTCGATGGCGACCACCGTCCGGCCGGCCCGGAGCACGAAGTCCACTTCGCGGTTGCGCTCGCGCCAATAGAACAGCTCGCAGACCCCCGACGCGGATGCGTTTGCGAGATACGCACCCACGGCCGACTCCACCAGCCGGCCGCGAAACTGGCGATCGGCGCGCGCTTCCTCTGGTGACAGCCCGGACTGCGCCGTCATCAGCGCGGTGTTCAGCACCTGCAGTTTCGGGCTCGAACCCCGCTGCCGTACGGCCTTGCCCGCGTATTTCTGAAGCCCTGTCAACATCCCGGCCCCGCCAAGTAGATCGAGGTAATGCGCCAGCGTGGTCGCGTTACCCGCATCCTGCAGTTGGCCGAGCATCTTCGTGTACGAGAGCACCTGGCCCGAATAGCGGCAGCCCAGCTCGAACAGCCGTCGCAGCAGCGCCGGCTTGTCGACCCGCGTCGTCAGCAGAACGTCGCGGGCAATGGTGGTTTCGATCAGCGCATCGAGCAGGTAACGTCGCCAGCGTTGTGGCTCTTGAATCAACGGTGCCGCGCCCGGATACCCACCGAAGTACAGATACTGCTCCAGCGAGAATCCGAAAGCCGTACGCATCTCGGCCAACGACCAATGCGGCAGGTGTACCACCTCGAATCGGCCGGCCAGGCTTTCGGTGAGCCCCTGTTGCATCAAGAGCGGCGCCGAGCCGAGCAAGACGACCTTGAGCGGACGGCGCGCGCGCGAGTCCTCGTCCCAGAGGCGCTTCACAGTCTCCGACCAGCCCGGGATCTTCTGGACCTCGTCGAGGGCCAGCACCGCGCCGGCCTTGCCGGCGTCCGCGGCCGCAATGCGCGCTCGGTCCCACTGCGCCGCGACCCACGCCGGGTCGGCGAGGGTTGGTTCGTCTGCGGAGACGAAGACGCTCGGCGTATCGAGGCGGTCCAGCACCTGCTGGACCAGCGTGGTCTTGCCGACCTGGCGCGGGCCGGCAACCACCTGCAGGAAACGGCGCGGCTCGCGCAACCTCGTGCTGAGGGTTTGCGCGTGGTTCCGTTCAAATGCTGGGTTTACCAAAATGCTCATGATATTGAGTAGATTTACTCATTGCAAAGAGTAGTGTCAAGACGCGCGGGCTGGAGCGCCGCCCGCTCCGACGTGGCGAGACGGCCGGGCGGCGCTGCGCGCTCGCGTAAGATGCCGAGGGGAGTCCGTTCTCCGAGATGCTGACCGCCGCTGCTCTGAAGTCGCACGCCTACGAGCTGGGTTTCAATCTGTGTGGGATTGCGCCTGCGACCGCCTTGCCCGAGCTGACGCATCTGCGCGAGTGGCTCGACCGCGGCTATGCCGGGGAGATGCTGTACCTCCACCGATCGGCAGACGCTCGTGCGGACATCCGCCACTTCCTGCCGAGCGCGCGTTCCGTCGTCGTGACCGGCACGCTGTATTACACAGGTGACGGGACCGATGCCATCGCCCGCTATGCCTGGGGCGAGGACTATCACCTCGTCCTCGCTGATCGTCTTCAACAACTGGTCGCGTGGATGCGCGAGCAGCACGCCGAAGATTTTGAGGCGAGCATCTTTGTCGAGAAGTCAAAGTCAAACGTTCGCGTCAAGACAGCGCCCGAGACGTCGCCGCCTAGAGGTCAACTGTTCGCCCGGATAACCGAGCAACAT
>JACCSI010000547.1 GCA_013813075.1 Acidobacteriota bacterium
GGCGCACTTTCGGGGGGCCGGCCCTCGGGCAGCCAATCCAAGCCCCATTCAAACGGGCGAACCACTCGCTCGGCGCGGCTGATGTCGGCGAGTCGCTGCTCCCAGCGGTGGAAGAATCCTGCGATCATCCGCGACTGTTCAGCACTCGCTCGACCGCACGGGCCACCCGCAACAACTCGGGCGTTCGACCCGCGTGTCCGACCAGCTGGAGGCCGATAGGCAAACCGGCCTTGCTGCTGCCGCAGGGCAGGCTGATGGCGGGGTGACCTGACAAATTGAATGGTTGGGTGCAGCGCAACATCACATTCCGCACCGACTCCTGGCCGCCCATGACGGGCACAGTCGCCGCGCCGATGGGCGGCGCTTCGATCGCCAGCGCCGGCAAGACGAGGGCATCGACGCCGGCGAGTGCTTGTTCCACCTCGTGCGTGATGACCTGACGTCCACGCGTCGCGCGGACGTAATCCTCGGCCAACACGTGCCGTCCCATCTCGAGGCGGATCCGGACGTTGTCCGTGTAGGCGTGGGGCCGTCGTTGCAACGCTGCTGCGTGATACGCGGCGGCGTCGGCGAGGACCAGGTGCAGGTAGATCGGTGCGATATCCTGCGCATGGAAGATGGAGGCCGTGCTGATCTTGGCGCCCTGCTGGCGCAGCAGCGCGAGCGCCGCCGAAATGCCCGCATCGACCTCGTCGCTTAACCGCTCCGCAAAATATCCGTCGAGCGCCGCAAGCTTGAGGCCAAACAATGTCTCAACGTCGTCTTCATCGCCGCTGTTTGCGCCCGCACCACGGAGCACGTTGTAAAGCAACTCGGCGTCGTGTACCGAGCGGGCCAGCGGGCCAACGTGATCGAGCTGGCGACTAAGGGGCACAACGCCGGCGGCCGACACTTCTCCCCATCCCGGTTTCAAGCCGACGATGCCGCACGCGGCGGCCGGGATGCGGATGGAACCGCCGGTGTCGGTGCCGACACTGGCGATCGACATGCCGGTGCGCACGGCAATCGCCGAACCACCGCTCGACCCTCCAGGCGACCGCGTCGGGTCATCTGGGTGGCGCGCGGGACCCCACGCCGAGTCTTCGTTGGTCGTACCAAATGCGAATTCGTGCAGGTTGGTCTTGCCCACGAACACGGCGCCGGCGTCACGCAGGTGACGGACCACGGGCGCATCGTGCAGCGCGACGCAGCCCTCGCGTAGCTTGGACGCGGCCGTCGTCGTGACGCCCGCTATGTCGATGAGGTCTTTTAGCGAAAGAGGAATGCCATGCAGCGGACCACGATAGCGCCCGGCCGCGATGTCCCTGTCAGCTTCACGCGCCAGAGCCAATGCCTCGTCGGCGGTGACGGTAATGAACGCATTGAGCGACGGTTGAAGCCGGGTAATGACGCTCAACGCGTCCTCGGTCAACCGTTCCGAGCGGATCGCTCCGGACGCCACTTGCGGTGCGAGAGACGCGATCGTGTCAGTTGGCATCCGTCTCGCCCGTGCTCTCGGCGCTGCCGGCGTCGTCATTCCAGTCGGCTGCGCGCAACGCGGCGGTGGCGCGGGCAAGCCCCTCGAGCAAGTCGGCGAGCTCGGGCATCTTGCGGCGATAGGCGTCAGACTTGCCGTCTTCGAGCCACTGTTCAATGGTCATGTCGCGTTCTCGGGGCAAAAGCCGCGCCTCTGCGAAAGCTCTCCGCTTGCCGCGTGTTTGACGGAGATCGTCACCCCGTTGCCGATTGTCAGAAAACTCGATGACAGGCGGGGATCCGCAGCCAGCCTGTTATTGTAGTCCGCGCCGTGATTGGAGTTGTTGGTCACGAGTATTCCGGACGGTCGGAGTAGTGCGATCAGCCGCTCTAAGCTCGCGTCACACTGCGCCGGATCGCCATTCTGGAAGATCAGATCGAACGGCCCGGCGATCTTGTGCAGGTACCGTGACGCGTCCCCAATCAGAACCGAGACCTTGGCGGCGACGCCTGCGGCGGCCAAGCGATGTCGCGCCTCGCCTGCGACCTGCGCGTCGCGCTCGAGCGTTAACAGCATGCCCTCGGCCGGCAGTGCTGCAGCGATGGCGAGCGCCGAATCACCGGGTCCGGTGCCAATCTCGAGCACACGACGTGCCCCGGCACGCCTGAGTGTGGCCACCAGCACGTCCACGACGTCAGGGGCTGGCGCTTCGGAGATCACGCACATATTCTAAGGGGGCGTGAGGCACACCAAGATCATCGCGACCATCGGGCCGACATCGACCGACGCCACCGTCATCGAGCGCATGCTCACGGCCGGTGTGAACGTGTTCCGGCTGAACTTCTCGCACGGTACCCAGGAGCGCCATGCCGAGGTCATGCGCGCAATTCGCGACGTGTCTGCCGCCAATGGCCGAGTCGTCGCGATTCTGCAAGACCTGAGCGGCCCGAAGATTCGCACCGGCCCCAACAGCGGCGGCACCTCGCTCCAACTGACGCCGGGCGATAGCCTGGAAATCCGGATTGGTTCCGAAGTCGGTAGGCCCGGTCTCGTGTCGACGACGTATGGCCCGTTGGCGGGCGCCGTCAGGCCCGGCGACCAGCTATTGCTCGATGATGGCAGGATCGCGCTTTCCGTCGAAGCGGCGACTGCGACATCGATTTCGACGCGCGTCCTCGACGGCGGTCTGCTTGGCGAGCGCAAGGGCATCAACGCGCCCAACGTGCCGTTGCCCGCGATCGGCGTGACGGAGAAAGACGAGATCGACCTGCGTTTCGGTCTGGCCGCGGGCGTCGATCTGGTGGCGCTGAGCTTTGTGCAAACCGCCGGGGACATCGCGAGAGCGCGCGAGATTCTGCGTGCCGCTGGTCGGCCGAGGGTTCCGATCATCGCCAAGCTCGAACGGCCGGAGGCGATTCAGCTGTTGCCAGAGATTGTGGCGGCAGCCGACGCGGTGATGGTTGCCCGCGGCGACCTCGGCCTTGAGATGCCGCTCGAACAAGTGCCGCAAGTGCAGAAGCAGGTGCTGCGCATTGCGCGTGAGCGCGGCGTCCCGGTGATCGTCGCGACCCAGGTGCTCGAGTCGATGCGTACCGAGATGCGCCCGACCCGGGCGGAAGTCTCCGATGCGGCGGGTGCCGTCGATTCGGGCGCCGACGCCATCATGCTGTCGGGAGAGACCGCCATCGGCCAGCACCCGGTTCGCGCCGTGCAGGTGCTTGACACCATTATCAGGAACGCCGAGGCCGTCCCGCCGATGTGGACATTACCGGCGCCGACGGACGAGCGTCCGGATCATCTGCCGCCGCTGTGCGATGCCGCAGTCACCCTGGCCGCGCGCGGCGGGGTCGACGCCATCATCGCGATCACCCGTGAAGGTCGCACCGCGCGGTTGCTGGCGTCGCGGCGGCCGGCGGCGCCGATTTACGCCGTGACCGAAAATGATCACTGCGCCCGCAAGCTGTGCCTGTGGTGGGGCGTGGAACCCGTTCTCGATGCTCTCGGTGGCGATCCCGATGGCATGCTGTCGCGCGTCGTTGCCGCCTTGCGCGATAACGGTCGCCTGCCAACACCCGCGACCGTCGTGGTCGTCAGCGGAAATCCCGATCTGCAGAGGAGCGACGCCAACTTCGTCCGCGTCCGGCGGGTATAGAATTATTGTCGCCGTCGCCTGCCGGGCAGCGAATCTAGATGGTCGCCGCGTCGTGGATGAGGGCGCCGCGATCGAACCGGTCTGGCGCGAAAATCGAAATGTCGAATGTCGAACTCGTTCCTGTGCGTATGAGTTCCGACACGATTTTTCCGGTCGCGGGTGCCATCATCAATCCGTGTCCACTGAAGCCGCTGGCAAACACAAAGCCACGAAGCGAGGGATGCTCACCAAGCACTGGATTGTGATCCGGCGTCATTTCGTAGAGTCCCCCCCAACCTGCCACGGCCGTCAGTTCGCGAAACGCCGGTAGTCGCCGCACCAGCGCTGGGAGAAACTCGGCGGCCCAGCGCTCGTCCGCGGGCCGCACGTCGTCGCCGACAGGTTCATCCCACTTTGTGAACGCGACGATGATGCGGTCGGGATCCCCGGGTCCGATCGGGTCGTCGTGGCGCCAGTGCACGCCACCCGGATCGATCACCATCGGGAATCGATGCGGCCAACGGTGCGGCAGCGCGGCGCGAAACAATACCTGGCGCATCGGTTCGACCGGCACGCGCAGCCCAGCGAGAGCGGCGACGCGCCCGGACCACGCCCCTGCGGCATTGACGACCGTGGTTGTGGCGATGGTGCCGCCGCTTGCGAGGCGGACGCCGCGCACGTCCCCGCCGTCCACGTCAACGCCGATGACTTCGTCTTCCAGATACTCGACAGCGAGGGCGGCGGCGCCGCGTTGAAAGCCGCCGAGCACCTCCCGCGGGGAGGCATAGCCGTCGGCAGGGCCGAACACGCCGAAGACGATGTCGTCCAGCATCAGATCGGGAACGAGCGCGCGGACATCGTCTCGCGATAACAGCTGAACCTCGGCGCCGGCGCGCTGTTCGGCCTCGAATCGGCGCATCAGCGGCGCCGCCGTCTTCGCATCGGCGAGGAACAGATAGCCCCGCTGCCGAAACCACGCCTTCGGGGCGTGACCGCCGACGGTAAAGCGGCGGTCGAAATCCTTCCAGATCTCGACGCTGTACTGCACCATCCGCACGGTGACAGGCGTGCAGAATTGCTGCCGGATTCCGCCCATCGCGAGAGACGCCGAGGCACGCGCGTATGTCCGGTCGCGCTCCACCACCAGGATCCTTCCCGTAAAACCATCGTGCCGGAGATGCCACGCGACGCTGGAACCGATGACAGAACCACCCACGATGACGACGTCGGCGTGCATGCCGTCCTATTTTCTTCGCGCGAAGAGGTAGAAGGCCCCACCAATCGCAAAGAGCAGCAGCGACTGGCCGAGCAGGTTCGCTTCGTAGTTCCACACGTTTGCGGTATCGGGCGGTGGCACGAACACCAGGGCTATCGCAATCAGCGTCGCGAGAAACCCACAGCCGGCAATGAGCCACACGCCCCCGAGTCCGCCCGGCAGCGTCATGACGTCGCGATCGTCAGCGGCCGGGGTTTCCGTCCGCCGCAGGCGGATCCACGCGGCAAACAAATACAGGTACGGGACGAAATAGACCAGGATGGTGAGGTTCACCATGATGTCGTAGGACTCCTGGATCGTGGTGTCGCCGCCGCCAATCGAGAGAAAGACGCTGAGAAGAAAAAGCAGCGTCGCCGCGACGCCCTGGATGAGGAGTGCCACGTGCGGCGTGCGATAGCGGCCATGCAGCCGGCCAAACGCTGCCGGTAACACAGCGTCGACCCCGGCCGCGAACGGCACGCGGGCCGCTCCCGCGACCCACGAGTTGGTCCCGCCAATGGCGCCAATCGCAAGCAGCAAGCCGGTGAACGCACCCATGCCCGTGAGGCCGAGCCGTCCGGTCGTCAGGTCCACTGCGTCGGCAATGCCGCTCCGTTCGGCGAGCTCACTGGCGGGAACAGCCACAAGAACGGACGCCGAGCTCAGGATGTAAATCGCGGTGACGGCGACGCCGGCGACAATGATGCCGAGCGGAATGGTGCGCCGCGAATTCTTGACTTCCTGTCCAACCATCGACGCGATCTCGAATCCCGAAAACGCAAAACACATTGACGACCACAGGCTCATCGTCGTCAGCAGATCGTCTTGTGGCACAAGCTGGGAGGGCGCGAATGAGGTGGCGGAACCCAACGTGGAAAACGCAATCGCCCCGCAGATGACGAGCAGCACAGGGGGAATCCACGTCGCCACGTTGCCGATGTGTTGCACCCATTTGCCCGCCTGGAGGCCGATGATGTTGAGCGCCGTGCAAAACCACAACAACCCGATGACGAAGGCGACGGAGTAGAGGCGATTTTCCGCCAGCCCTTCGCCTCTCGGACCCAGGACGAGTGCGAAGTTGGCGCCGGCGAAGAGCAACAGCGACGGAAAGTAGAACAGGTTGTTGACCCACATGCACCAGCCGGCCACGAAGCCGTGCAAAGGGCCGAATGCGCGCCGGACCCACGCGTAGATGCCGCCCTGTTCCGGGTGACGGCTTGACAACTCGATCAACGCGAGCGCCAGCGGCACGAAGAAGACCAGACACGCCAAAACCCAGAGCGACACGGATGGCGCCCCGACACGGGCGCTGCGTGCGATCCAGCGCAGACCGACGACCGCGACGATGTTCATCGCAATGACGTCCCACAGGCCGAGTGCCCGGATAAACGTCGGGTGGTCTGGTCTGGTCATCGTCTGCCCGTCACGATCTCGGCGTCGAGATGCTGTTTCAGGTCGGCGAGCGCACGTTGCCAGCCGGCCGCGACGACATCGAAGTACCGTTGCCAGCGCGCGCCGTCGTCCTGACCGCTCTGACGCACGACCAGCTGCGTCATGTGGGACCCGCCATGCGCGCGACATCGCACCTCCATCGCCATCGGCCCAATCGGCTCGCCTTCCGGAGGGCTCCAGTAGGCATCGGCCACGAAGAACTCCACGCCGGCGCGATAATCGATGACGGTACCGTGGAAAGCGCCACCAAGCGGACCCAGCAGCTCGTCGCGATACCCGGTCGGCGCCCATTCGATCGCGTATGTACCGAGCGGCCGCGGCACGGTGACGGAGCGGACCACACGCCACCAGATCGACAGGTCAGCAGGGTCGAAGAACGCCGACATGACACGTTCTGCTGGCGCCTGCACGATGATGGTGCGTTCGACGTTCAGGCCGGGAACAGCCATCAATACAACCGGAACGGCTCCTGCAGCGTTCGAAACTCGGCGACTGTGGGCTGCCATCGAGCCGCAATCTGTTCGGCCGGCTCACCGGCATCGATTGCCTCGCGAAACGAGGTCGCGCCGGCAATCACATCGATCGGCTCTTTCTCGCCCTCATATTCGTAGGGTGGCTGCTTCCACGCAAACGCACCTGGGTCCTGAGCACGAATCTGCTCGATGACGGCGACGCCGGTGAGCACGGGTTTGAATGCGAGCCGATCGAGCACATGAATCTGACAGCCGCCGCACGCCACGCGCGCGTGCTTTTGAAAGGTCGGCTCGAACATCACCGGGCGGAAGTACACGCCCGGAAACCCGCGCGCGTTGAGCGCCTTCGCGAACGCCTCGGCGCGAACCCACGGGGCGCCGACGAGCTCGAATGGTCGCGTGGTGCCACGGCCTTCGGACGCGTTGGTGCCTTCGACATGGACGGTTCCTGGAAACGCCAGTGCACTGTCGAGCGTCGGAATATTCGGCGACGGCATCACCCACGGCAACGCCGTGTCGTCCCAATACATCGCCCGGTGCCACCCGGCCATGGCCATGACCTCGAGTTCGCACCCGATGCCAAAGTGGTCGTTCCACACCCTCGCCAGTTCGCCGATCGTCATGCCGTGTCGGGTGGGAATTGGGTACTGGCCGACGAAGGACTCGTTGCCCGATTCGAGGGTGATGCCTTCGACCTCCACACCGCCGATCGGATTGGGACGGTCGCAGACGATGACCTTGATGCCGTGCTTGCGCGCTGCACGCATGCAGTTGGCCATGGTGTAGACATAGGTATAGATTCGCGTGCCGACGTCCTGCAGGTCGATGACCAGCGTATCGATGTCGCGCAGCATCTCGGCGGTGGGCTCGCGCGTGTCGCTGTACAACGAGTAGAGCGGGACACGCGTGCGCCGGCCCACGGCAAACTCGGCGTGCGGTGTTTCGATCATGTTGTCCTGAAGGTCGGACCGAAACCCATGCTGTGGTCCGAACAACGCGACGACGTCGATATCGCGATCGGCCGAAAGCAGATCGACGATGTGGCGAAGGCGATGATCGACGGAGGCGGGGTTACTGACGACGCCAACGCGCTTGCCGCGCAGGGCTTGGGATTCGACCAGACGGGTGGAACCGAGAACGACAGGCACAGCGGGATTATAGTTTTGGGCCATGGATATCGCCGTCATTGCCGTCCCGTACGATGCGGGCCGTCGCAGCATCGGCGTCGGGCTTGGCCCCGCGCGACTGCTCGAGTCGGGCCTCGCGATAAAGTTGCGTGCGGCGGGTCACACGGTCCGTGACACGACTGTTGAGATGCCCGATTATGCGCCGGCTCACGAGCTGGCTCGAGTCACGGCACTCCAGCGTGAGCTCGGCGGTATGGTCCGGATGGCCATCGCTGGAGGCGAGTTCCCGGTAGTGCTGGCCGGGAACTGCAGCACCGCCGTGGGGACCCTGGCCGCCGCACCCGCCGGCACCGCCGTGATCTGGTTCGACGCCCATGCGGACTTCAACACCGCTGAGACTACGACGACCGGCATGCTCGATGGCCTCGCGCTGAGCATGATCACTGGACGCGCGCTGCGCAACCTGACCACCGGGGTCGAGGGCTTTGTCCCTATCCGGGAGGACCACGTGGTGCTGGTCGGCGCCCGTAATCTCGATCCTCCAGAGGAAAAAGCGCTGTCGGCCTCGCGAATCACCCGGGTTGCTGCGGACGCCGCGTCCGCCTCGCTCGGCGCCACCCTTCGCGCGCTGTCGCCGCTGGTTCGGCAGGTCTATGTGCATCTCGATCTCGACGTCCTCGATCCCGCGCGCGCACGCGCCAATCGCTACGCGGCTCCGGGAGGACTGTCCCCGTCGGAACTGGTGACGGCGCTGACGGCGATTGCCGACGTCGCCACCGTGTATGCCCTTGCGGTCACCGCCTACGATCCCGTCTGGGACCGCGACGGCGCGACGCAGCATGCCGCCGTCGATGCGATTCTGGCCGTCGTGGCACCCCCCGATCGGTGATGCAGCCTCGTGTGACTCCCAGGCAACGCGACGCACGCGAGATCGGCGCTATGATGCGACCAGGTTCCTCCGCGCGTAATGCAATACCGTTCGATCGAGACGCCGATTGGCCCCCTGCTCATGGCTGGCGACGCCGACGGCCTGCGCTTTCTGTTGTTTGGCAACGGGCGTGACGTCGTCAAGCCCGATCCGGCTTGGGAATCGGATCGCGGACTGCTCAAGGAGCCGCTGCGACAACTGGACCTCTATTTCAAGGGGAAGCTGCGCGACTTCGATTTTCCGGTCGCACCGCAGGGCACCGGCTTCCGTCGTTCGGTGTGGGCGCAGCTTCAGCAAATCCCCTATGGCGAGACCATCAGTTACGGCGAACTGGCCCGTCGGCTTGGACATCCGAAGGCGGTGAGGGCGGTCGGTCTTGCCAACGGCTCGAACCCTATTTCGATCGTGATTCCCTGTCATCGGGTGATTGGCAGCAACGGCTCGCTGGTGGGCTATGGCGGCGGTTTGCCCGTCAAGCAGGCGCTGCTCGCACTCGAAAGCGGACAGGGACGTCTCCTTTGACTCGTCGATTCGTGTCGCGCGCGAGAGATACGTTCAGTCGCCGCGATTTTCTGACCGCCAGCGCATTTGCGATGGGCGCCGCACCATTTGCGGGCGTCGCGCGCGTGTTCGCGCAACCGGGCAGTGAGGCCGTGTTTCGTCACGGTGTCGCCAGCGGCGACCCGCTGCGCGATCGCGTGGTGCTATGGACAAGGGTCACCCCGGGGGAGCCCGGGGAGACAGTTGACGTCGGCTGGATGATTGCCCGCGACACACGCATGTCGCGCGTCATTGCCAGCGGCTCCGCGCGCACGTCCCCCGAGCGTGATTACACCGTCAAGCTCGATGCGGTCGCGCTCGAGCCGGGAACGACCTATTATTATCGGTTCTCCGCGCGTGGTGCGCGCTCGGTGGTTGGCCGCACGCGCACCCTGCCGTCACGCCCAACGCGACGGGTCAAGCTGGCGATTGCGTCCTGCGCAAATTTTCCGTTCGGATTCTTCAACGTCTACAACCGCATTGCCGCACGGCCGGATCTCGATGCGGTGCTGCACCTCGGCGACTATATCTACGAGTATGCCAACCTTGGATTCGGCAACGGGACCTCCGGCGATGGGCGGCTGCTCGATCGCGTGCCGTTCCCGGATCGCGAGACCGTGACACTGGAGGATTACCGCGCCCGCTACGGCCAGTACCGAGAGGACGCAGACCTTCAAGCCGCACATCGGCAGCATCCGTTCATCATCATCTGGGACGATCATGAGATCGCGGATGACTCGTGGCGTGGTGGCGGTGGTCATCGCGACCTGCGCGCCGGTGCATGGGAGGCGCGCAAGGCCGCGGCGATCCGGGCCTGGCGAGAGTGGATGCCGGTGCGGGAAGCCCCGGGAGCCGACTACCGGTTGTACCGGCAGTTGGCGTTTGGCGATCTGGCAGATCTGCTGATGCTCGATACGCGCCTCGAGGGACGCGACGAGCAGGTGCCCCGCGGCGACGTGGCCGCCGTCGAACGCGCGTCGCGGCAGATGCTCGGGCGCGCCCAGGAACAATGGCTCTTCGACAGCCTGCGCGACTCCACGGCAGCCGGCAAGCCGTGGCAGATCCTCGGTCAGCAGGTCATGCTGTCGCCGCAAACGGCCCCGGGGACTCCGGCCGCGACCAGCGATTCGTGGGACGGGTATCGTGCGGCACGCAGCCGCCTGTTTGCTGCCGCGGCTGCCGCCAAGGTACAACACCTGGTCGTGCTGACTGGTGATGTGCATAGCTCTTGGGGCTACGATCTGGCGCCGGAGCCGTTCGATCGCAAAGGCTACGAACCGACCACCGGGCGGGGTGCGGTGGGGACGGAGATTGTCACCCCGGCGGTGTCGTCCCCCCCGTGGCTGAAGGCCGACCAAATCGCGCCGCTGATGGCGGCGCGGCCGCACCTGAAGTACGTGTGGGGCGCGGACCGTGGATACGTGGTGCTTGACGTCACCCCGGAGCGGCTGCAGGCCGACTGGTGGTATGTGCCCACGGTGCTCGAGCGCACGACCGCGGAGCAATTTGGAAAAGGCATGGTTTCTGAGGCGGGCCGTCCCCACCTCGTCGATGCGACAGGTCCCGCGCCCGCCACGCCTTCACCGGACCTCGCGCCCTAAACTCTTATAGAATTCCGGTAACTCCACATGCAACGCACGGATACCGCCGATCCGAATTATTACCACCGCGTCGTCGATTGTCAGTGGGCGTGCCCGGCACATACCAACGTGCCCGAGTACATCCGCCTGATCGCGCAGGGCCGATACACCGAGGCATACATGGTCAATCGGCACTCGAACGTGTTTCCGGGCATTCTCGGACGCACGTGCGACCGGCCGTGTGAGCCCG
>JACCSI010000596.1 GCA_013813075.1 Acidobacteriota bacterium
GGGCGGTACCTTAGCGAGCGTTGAGCTCTCGCATGTGCTTGCCGCCCCGACGGAGAACCTTGCGTGGCCCGGCAACCTGCGGCGCCGACTGCGAGGCGGTCAGCTGCCCGAGGTCGCCGCCGGGCCCGTGATCATTCGCTGGCTCCGGTCACTCAATCCCATCCGGAGATTGGTAAAGCTGGGCCGGTCGCTTGGACGATGGTGGGCTGAAGCGCACCCACAGCCGCAACAGTTCCGTCGAGACCATGACGCCGACCAGTAACAACAACGACGCCATCATCGGCGCCGCGAACACCGACTCGGGCGCCCGTGCCGCGAAGCCCTCATTGATCAATCGGGCCGGGTTGATCGACGTGATTTTCTCGTCGTCGAGCAGCCGCATCAGGAGCCGATCCGCAACGGCAATACTGGCGACGATGATGATGGCAAAACAAAACTGGCTTCCGACCAGGCGCCATCGCGCCGCGCTGCTCTGTCCCCGCGCGACGGCAATCAGTTCTCGAAACGGCATCCACAACGCGGTCAATACATAGAACAGCGTGCCGACCCCAATGCCTGGCAAACCCGCAAACATCGCTAGTGACCCTTCTCGTAAATGACGAGTGGTTTTCGCAGCACGAACTCCGACCAGATCGCCTCAAGGACAAAGACGCAATTGACGACGCGGAGAACGAAGAATGCCGGAATGCTGGCAAGCGCCCGCCAGAACTCCTTGCGCGACGCCGCCTGGGTCAACACGGGCGCCATCAGCGCCGGAGCATCGAGGATGTAAATCAGCAGAATCCACGGGTTCCTGAGCATCAACGCGGTGATCGGCAGGACGCCGAGGTAAATCACCGACGCCACCGTCGACTCCCATAACGCCACGCCAATGACCGAACGCAGATACGGGATGTGCACGAGCCGTCGCCAGTGCAGCTTGACGTTCTGCATGAAGCCGTGGGACCAGCGGCGCAGTTGCTTGCTCATGAAGTGGAAGTTGTGCGGTTCGATCGGATAGCACACCGCTTCCGGCACGAAGCGCACACGCTGGCCGGCCTGATACATGGTCCATGTCAGGTCCATGTCTTCGGCCATCGTTCGAGTCTGCCAGCCGCCGTGCTGACGCAACACTTCGGTGCGATAGATCGAAAAGCACCCGGACGAAATCAGCGGCTTCGAGTAATAGTCCTGAATCGGTTTGTAGAAACTGAACGCCAAAAGGTATTCGACATAGCGGCCGCGCTCCCACACCGTCCGGACATATCGCGGCACGACAAATCCGCAGGCGGCGGCGAGATCGGAATCCTTCATCACCGCAAAAAGCTTTTCGATGGCGTCGGGCGCTACGGTCGTGTCGCCATCCAACGCCAGCGCAAATTCAGTTGACACGTGGGCGAGCGCATAGTTCTGGGCGCCGGCCTTCGACCCGGTGTTCGCCGGGGGACACAGAACAGTGACTCCATACGCCCGCGCCACATCGGCGGTGTTGTCGGTCGAGCAGTCATCGATCACAATGATTTCGGCCGGTGCCAACGACTGCGCGAGCAGACTTTCGATAGTGTCGCCAATTGATGCCGCTTCGTTGTACGCGGGTACGAGCACGGTGACGCCAGGCCGCACCGCGACCGACAGGGACGGGCGCGCGTGGGGGCGCACGACCTCCGACGGGACGTAGTCGAGCACAGTCGCACTATTCATGTGAATATTTCGAGGACCCCAATCCTCAATGATGACACGACTTTCGGCGGCGCCACTCATCGTTGCCGCGCTTGCCCTCGCAGGGTTGACGATTCGGCTGCAGCACTTGGAGCAGCCCCTTCTCGGCTTTCACCCAACACGACAGTATCGATCGGCGGTCATCGCGCGCGCGTGCTATTTCGACCATGCGCAGGTACCGGAATGGGCGCGCGCAACGGCGCGCGCAAATCTCGCCATGCAACCCGCGGGGGAGCCGCCCTTCATGGAATGGCTGGCGTGCGGGGCGTATCAAGCGCTCGGCGCCGAGCGTTTAGAGGCGGCACGCGTGCTCGGATCCACCTTCTGGGTAATCGGTACCATCCCGCTGTATGCCCTCATCACCTCGATCGCGTCTCCAGCCGCCGCCATCGTCGGAATTTCGACATATCTCTTTGCCCCCTATGGCATTGTCGCGAGCCGGGCGTTTCAGCCCGACGCGTTGATGACCCTGTGTGCCCTGTGCGCGCTGTGGGCCCTGGTGCGGTTTCATGCCCGGCCAACGACGTCGCGGCTGGCCGCTGCCGCCGTGGCGGTGGGCATCGCCACCGTTGTGAAGCCGATGAGTGTGTTCCTCACCATCCCGGTGGCCGTTGGCTGCGCGGCCGCGCAGGGCGGTTTGGTCCGTGCGTTGCGATCGCCGGCTCTGTGGCGACCCGCCGCGCTCGGTCTCATACCGGGCGTGGTGTATTACGGCTACAGCGCGATCGCCGGCACGCTGGCGCGCGATCAGATGCAGTTGCGGTTCGTGCCATCGCTGCTTGGAACGACGTTTTTCTGGCAGGGATTGTGGACGCAACTCGGGCACGTGTTTGGCGTGCTCCTGTTGACGGTGATGGTGTTGGGCACGTGCGTGGCGCCGCGGGGTCTCGCGCGCGCGTTACTCGTGAGCTTGTGGACGGGTTATGCGGCGTTCGCTGTCGCGTTTACCTATCACATGCCGACGCATGACTATTACCACCTGCCGTACCTCACCCTCGCGGCGTTGGCCGTGGCGTCAGTGTTTGAATTCGGGATCAGGCCAAGACTGCGGGGCCCGGCCATGCGCATTGCCGTGATCGGGGCTTGCCTCATCGGCGCGGCTGGAATAGCGGGTGCCATGCCGGCGATTCGCACAGGTGACGCAGAGCGCCTCGAGCAATACGAAAAAATTGGTGAGCTCGCGGATCACAGCGCGCGGGTGCTGTTTCTCGATCTGCACTACGGCTACCCCCTGATGTACCACGGGCAGCTGGCGGGCGACGCCTGGCCGACGACCGACGATCTCACTGCGGAGCAGTTCGGCGGCGCGCCCGAAATCGATGCGCAGGTGCGCTACGCGCGCGATTTCGCTGACTATAGAGCGACCCACTTCATCGTCACGGACGTCGCATCACTTCAGGCTCAAGCGGATTTGGAGCAACTCCTCGGGCAGATCGCCACAGTCGTGACGCAGACGCCGGCCTATCACGTCTACCGGCTGACTGGCGCGAGCCGCTGATCGGGGCATCCAGACCGGCACGCAAATGTCCCCGGGTGTGCTGGGAGAGAGGGACGACGGAATTCCCCTGTCTTCGGCCCGTTCGATGCTCGCGCGTCCAGAATCGCCCGGGCGGCGGCGGCGCCGACTTTCGCTCCCCTCACG
>JACCSI010000597.1 GCA_013813075.1 Acidobacteriota bacterium
ACTCCACTCGCGGCCGTGCCAACGCCCTTCGCCTGGTCATGGCCGGCGAACTCGAGGAGGCCGGCCTTGGCGACGAGGGCGTGATGAAGGTGCTCGACCTCTGTCTCGAGTGCCGTGCCTGCAAAGCCGAGTGTCCGGTCGGTGTTGACGTCGCCCGCTTCAAGAGCGAGTTTCTTTCGGACTACTGGCGGCGTCATGGCACGCCCCTGCGCGCGCGAGCGCTGGGAAACGTTCACCGTCTGGCGCGGTGGGGCAGCCGGCTGGCGCCAATCTCGAATCGACTGGCAGGCAGCTCACCGGCGCGGTGGCTGAACGAACAGCTGCTCGGTATCGACCGCCGGCGCACCCCGCCGTCGTGGGCCCGGCGGACGTTTGCGCAGCAGTTCAGACGGCGCCGGCGTGCGAGCGGCGCAACGGTCGCGCTGTTCAACGACACGTTTACCAACTATTACAATCCGCCGGTCGGGATGGCCGGTGCCAATCTGCTCTCGTCGCTGGTATACGCGGTTGAACTGGCCCCCAACCATTGCTGCGGACGTCCACAGATTTCACAGGGCTTGCTGGCGGATGCCCGGCGGCTGGCCGAGGCAAATACCGATCGATTGTTCCCACTCGTTGATCGCGGGCAGCCGCTCGTGTTTTTTGAGCCAAGCTGCCTCTCTGCGATCCGGGAGGACGCCCCCTCTCTTCTTCGTGGTGATGCTCAACGCAGGGCGCGGCAGGTTGCCGATGGCGCCGTGCTGTTCGAGGAGTTCGTCGAGCACGAGTGCGAGTCTGGACGCGCAGCGCTCATCCTCTCGCCAGGTCCGACCGAGGTGCTGCTCCACGGGCATTGCCACCAGAAATCGATGGGCGCCGTCGCCCCCGCCAAGGCGCTCCTGAGCCGGATTCCGGGCGCTCGCGTCGTCGAGCTCGACGCCGGCTGCTGTGGCATGGCGGGATCGTTCGGCTACGCGCGCGAACATTTCGAAGTGTCACGCGCCATCGGCGAACGTCGGCTGTTGCCAGCCGCTCGGAAGCTTGGCGCCGGGGCGGTGCTGGTCGCGAGCGGCGTCTCCTGCCGTCATCAAGTCCAGGACTTTACGGGCGTCCGCGCGGTGCACGCTGCGGAGCTCTTGCAATCACTGATCAGGGAGTCAGCATGAACCTCGCCGTCATCTCCGTCGCCGCGCTGGCGCTCGCCGTGATCGTGAGCTGCGTGAGTTCGGTAAACGTCGGGGTGCTGGCCATCGCACTGGCCTGGATCGTCGGCGTGTATGTGGGCGGGCAATCGGTCAGCACGATCATGGGCGGGTTTCCGGCGCAGCTCTTTCTCACGCTCACCGGTGTCACGCTGCTGTTTTCCCTCGCTCAGACCAACGGCACGCTCGAACGGATCACGCATCATGCGGTGCGGCTGTGCCGCGGCAACCGAGGCGTCATCCCGATCATGTTCTTTCTGTTGGGCGCCACGCTCTCGTCCATGGGACCCGGCAATATCGCCACTGCGGCCCTCGTGGCGCCGCTGGCCATGGCCACCGCCACCAGTTCGAAGATCCCGCTGTTCCTGATGGCCATTATGGTCGGCAACGGCGCCAACGCGGGGGCGCTTTCGCCCTTCGCGCCGACCGGCATCATCGTCAATGGGCTGATGAGCCGTAACGGGTTACCCGGGTTCGAAGTGCAAACCTATCTTTACAACCTTGCCGCGCACGCGACGGTCGCGTTTCTTGGCTACGCCCTGTTCGGCGGTTTGCGGCTCTTTGGCACGGGTTCGGTATCCGCACTGCAGCTGGAGGACGGCACCGACGGCACCTTGCGCGCCCGGCACTGGCTCACGATCGGGGTGATCGCGTCGTTGATTCTGAGCGTTATCTTCGCGCAGACCAATGTTGGCATGGCGGCGTTCGTCGGCGCCGCCGTCCTCGTGTTGGCGCGCGCGGCGGACGATGGCGAAGCGATCAAGCGCATGCCGTGGCGGGTCATCGTGATGGTATGCGGCGTCACGGTGCTGATCGCGTTGGTGGAGCGCGCGCAGGGCATCGACCTGCTCGTCTCGCTGGTCGCAAAAATCTCCTCGCCCACAACGGTGACGTTCGTCGTGGCGGCGCTGACGGCGGTCGTGTCGGTATACAGCAGCACCTCGGGTGTCGTGCTGCCGGCATTTCTGCCAATGGTGCCGGGTCTCGCCGCTGCGCTGCCTGGCGCCAGCGCTCTGGCGATCGCGTCGTCGATGAACATCGGCGGGCACCTCGTCGACGTGTCGCCGCTCTCGACGATCGGCGCCCTCTGCCTTGCCGGTGCGCCCGCCGACGAGAGCCGGATGCTGTTCAATAAGCTGCTCGC
The DNA here is from genome assembly GCA_013813075.1 of Acidobacteriota bacterium. GTDB lineage: Bacteria > Acidobacteriota > Vicinamibacteria > Vicinamibacterales > UBA2999 > JACCSI01. The sequence continues at coordinate 2,326 of JACCSI010000597.1, forward strand.
GTGGGGCTTGTCGATGTGCGTCGTGGGGGCATTTCTCTGCTACCTCGTGTTCTGAGGACGAATCATTCCCCCTTTGGATAGACGGTCTGACCACCGACGACGGTGCGGATGACTTTGATCTCTTTGATCTGGTCGGGATTGGTGTCGTGCGGATCTTTTTCCAGCATCACGAAATCGGCGAGTTTGCCGGCCGTGATGCTGCCCTTCTGATGCTCTTCGTGCGACGCGTAGGCGCCGTTGAGGGTGGCGATCGTCAGAGCCTCATCGACGGTGACGCGCTGGCGCGGCCCCCACACATTGCCGCTGAAGTCCTTGCGCGTGACCATGCTTTGAATCGCCATGAGCGGCTCGAACGGGCCCGGCCCGTAGTCGGACGCGCCCGGCACCGGGATGCCGGAGTCGAGAAACGACTTGTGGGCGAACATCCACTGCATCTTCTCGGGACCGTATTCCTTCCACTTCTCTCCGTGGTAGTGCGCGTAGGTCCAGAACGGCGTCGGGATGGCGCCAATCGCCTTGATGCGGCGGAGTAGCTCGGGGTTGACGAGCGAACAGTGCTCGATACGGTGACGGGTGTCGGGGCGTGGGTACTTCTTCAGCACGGCCTCGTAGGCCTTCAACACCATGTCGATGGTCACATCCCCGTTGGCGTGAATGGCGACGCGGAAGTTGTGGCGGTGTGCATCTTCGACCGCCTCGTCGATCTCCTGCTGGGTCATGGTGAGGATGCCGTAGTCGGTGGTGCCGACATACGGCGTGCTCATGCGCATGGTCCGCTCCGACGCCGACCCGTCGGCGCCGTATTTAACCCCGCCAACACGCAGCCAGTCGTCGCCGAACCCATAGTGAATTCCCGCCGCCTTGAAGCCGGCAAACGTGCTGTCGCCACGCACGAGGAAGCACGCCCGATGCCGCAGCTCGCCGTTGGCCCTGGCGTCTTCGTAGGCGAGGATACGATCACGGTCAGCCCCTGCGTCGTGCACGCTCGTAAGCCCCGCGGCGGTGAGGAGTTCGGAAATGTGACGCATGCCACTGCGTCCGCGCTCGCGCTGCTGCTCTGGCGTAAACGTTTCGCGCGTGCCGACCTTGCCGAACACATTGCGCGCCTGCTCCGCGACGCGGCCATTGAGCGCGCCGCTGGCGTCGCGAAAGAACCGCCCATGGTCGGGGTCCGGCGTGGCCGTTGTAATGCCCGCCAGATCGAAAGCCTTGGTGTTGTACCAACTCGTGTGACCACCGCGGTGGCCCACGGCAATCGGGTGTTCCTTCGACACCTCGTCGAGGTGCTGGCGAGTCAGCGGCACGTCCAGCTTGGTGTCGTCGAACATCACCGCCGTCACCCACTGGCCGGCCGGCGTCTTGTCAGCTTTCTGCCGCAAATTGGCCAGTAGCTCGCGAACGCGCCGAACATTCGCGTTGACGGCGTATAACTCGTTCACTCCGCTGACGTGGCAGTGGGTGTCGATGAACCCCGGCGTCACGGTCGCCTGCTGAGCGTCGATTTGACGGGTCCGCGGTGTGGCCATGTTGCGCACGTCCGAGGCGGAGCCGACGGCGACAAAGCGACTGTTCTTGACCGCGAAGGCCTCGGCGCGGGGCATCGCCGGGTCAACGGTGAACACCTTGGCGTTGAAGACAATGAGGTCGGGTTCAGCACCAGCACGCGGGCCTGGTTGCGTGGTGGCGTCGACCTGGCCGTCACCGCTCTTCACAACCGTGAAGCCACCGGCCAACGCGGCGCCGTAGCCAAGAAACTCGCTGCGGGAGATCTTTTTCATGACGTCGTTCCTCGCGGGGCTTCCCGGCCCGTGCTTCAGGTCGCCTGAGACCCGCCGATCCTATCGTCTCTAGGCTCACCGCGAGCTGAGCAACAGCCCGGACTGCAGCATAGCGCTATCCGCTGATTGTCTACACCCACGGCGGCCCACAGCAGTCGGACAAGCACGGCTTCAGCAGCGACGTGCAGGTGTCTGCCGGCAAGGCTACGCGGTATTGAAGTCAGGCTACTACGCAGTCGCATCTCACGTCATGACCGGCGCCGACGCGGTGATCGCGATGGGCCTGGCCGATCCGGGCAAGCTCGTGAAGATGGGCTGCAGCGCCCGGGGGCACATGACCACCAGCACCACGGGGTGCCGACGCGGCTGCATGTCGCGCCGCGCGAGGGGCACGGGTGGAGCGAGCTGCGCCATACGTTGTTCTCGACCAAGTCGAGATGGAGTGGTTCGAGAAGTACGTGCACGACCGAGCCTATGTGTGGGAGACGATGCCTGGCGAGGAGACCACCGAGCAGGTGAAAGGGGCGACCACCGCGCAGCGGTGATGGGATGGCGTTTGAACGTGGGCTGGACGATGTGATACAACTCACTTTGAGAAACTTTTCACAAGGTAGAACACCGGACTCAAACGGAGTAAAGTGCTCAGGTTTGTCTGCCGGAGTGTGCTGAGCGTATGCCGCAGGTCTTTCCAAAGAGCGCCAATCCCTGGTCCCGCGCGAGTCTGGTCGGCGTCGTGTTCGTCGCGCTGGGCCTCGGCTGGATGATAGCGTTGTTGCAGCGGTCGGATTTCACGACCTCGGCCAACACGTTCATCGAGCAGCCGGTCCAGTTCTCGCATCAGCATCACGTCGGCGGCATCGGCATTGACTGCCGCTACTGCCACACGGCGGTCGAAGTGTCGGCGACGGCCGGCATCCCGCCGACCAAGACGTGCATCAATTGCCATTCCCAGATTTGGGCGACGAGTCCGTATCTCGAGCCGGTGCGCGCAAGCTTCCGTGACGACAAGCCGTTGCGCTGGATTCGCGTGCACGACCTGCCGGACTTCGTGTATTTCAATCACAGCATTCACGTCAAAAAGGGCGTCGGGTGCGAAACCTGTCATGGTCGGGTCGACCGGATGCCGCTGATGTTGCAGAAGTCATCGCTGCAAATGGAGTGGTGTCTCGAGTGTCACCGCGACCCGGCGCAGTTCGTGCGCCCCCGGGAAGCGGTATTCACGATGGGTTACAAGCCGGACGGCGATCAGCGCGAGATTGGCGAGCGGCTGGTTCGTGAATACAACATTGCCGACGAGCGGCACATGACAAGCTGTTCGGTCTGCCACCGGTAGGGCGCGGCCCGTCAGGGTCGCCCCACAGTCCGGATGTGAGGTCCGGGTGTGAAATTCGGTTGTGAATCCGATCGTGAAATGCGGTCGTGAAAATCGGTCGTGAGAGTAGAGGCGGGCCTTGAATCCGCCGGACAGTAAGCGCTAAAGGCAAAAGGCACATGGAGAAGGCGGGGACAGCTGACGGAACCGAGATCCGCGCACGGTCGCGCGGCATTGGCGGCAAACAGTATTGGCGCAGTTTGGAGTCGCTTGCCGATACGCCGGAGTTCCAGGAGTACCTCCACCGCGAGTTCCCGCAGAACGCGACGGAGTGGATCGATCCGGTTGGTCGTCGCGCATTCCTCAAGTTGATGAG
>JACCSI010000633.1 GCA_013813075.1 Acidobacteriota bacterium
GTGGCCATCACGGGATTGAAGTTGCGGGCGGTGCGTCGGTACACCAGGTTGCCCACGGCATCGCCTTTCCACGCCTTCACGAACGCAAAGTCAGCGTGCAGCGCTCGTTCCAGCACATACGGCCGACCGTCGAAGACCTTGGTTTCTTTACCGTCGGCGACGATGGTGCCGTACCCGGTCGGTGTGTAAAACGCGGGAATCCCGGCGCCGGCCGCGCGCATCCGCTCGGAGAAGGTGCCCTGCGGCACCAGCTCCACTTCGATCTCCCGCTGGAGAAACTGGCGCTCGAATTCCTTGTTCTCTCCGACGTAGGTCGCGATCATCTTGCGGACCTGTCGCGCCTTGAGGAGCAGCCCGATGCCGAAGAAATCCGTGCCCGCGTTGTTGCTGATGATTGTCAGCTCTTTGGTGCCGCGCCGGTGCAACGCCGCCACCAGGTTCTCGGGAATCCCGGAGAGTCCGAAGCCGCCCATCATGATCGTGGCGCCGTCTGAAACCAGCGCTGCGGCTTCCTCCGCGTCTCGGAGGACTTTGTTCATTGTCTGAATTATACTGCGCGGTCATGAAGCTCTCCGCGGGTGCACTCGCGCTGCTCGTCTTGGTGTGTGCGGCCACGACGACCGCGGCGCAGGATCGTCGCGCTCCAAGTCTTGACGATCTGCTCAACCTGGTCCAGGTCTCTGGCGCGGAGATTTCGCCGGACGGCAGGCAGGTGGTCTACTCGAAATCGGAGTTGAAGAAGTGGTCCGACAACAAGCGCGTGTCATCGATCTGGATTGCGAACGCCGACGGCACCGACCATCGCCAGTTGCTCGGTAGCGACAAAGACCGCTCACCAGCATGGTCGCCCGACGGACGCTACATTGCGTTTCTGTCAACGCGTGACCAGGCCGAGAACGCGCGCGATGCCGCCGGCGCGCAGTTGTGGTTGCTGCGGATGTCGGGCGGAGAAGCCACCAAGCTGAGCGACCACAAGGCTGCGCTCCGCTCCTTCAAGTGGTCTGAAGACAGCAGCCGCATCTTTTTTATCGCCGAGGAACCTCAAACCGACGCACAGAAGGACACGCGTAAGAACGTCGGCGACGGCATCTTGGTCGATGAGGGACCGAACGGCCAGACGCGCGGCTCATTTGCCAACCTGTGGGTCATCACTCCGGCCGACAAACAGAGTCGGCGCCTGACGAGCGGCGATCGCATCGTGTCCGATTTCAGGCCATCGCCCGACGACACACGCATCGTGTTCACGAGCCGTCCGAATAACCAGCGCAACCAGCAGAATCTGGCCGAAGTGTTTGTCGTTGACGCGGCGGGCGGCACGGCCACGCAGCTGACCGATAATCAAGCGCCGGAAAACAACGTTGCCTGGGCGCCCGACGGCAAGGCGGTGACGTACATTGCGCCGCATGACAAGACGTGGGAGCTCGGCCAAGGCAATCTCTATATCCATCCCGTAGAAGGTGGCGGCACCCCGACGCGGTTGTCGGGCAATTTTCTAGGCGACATCGGCCGCTATTTCTGGCATCCGTCAGCGCGCCGCATCGTGCTGAGCGCGACGTTGCGAGGGCGCGGTGGCGTCTTTGAACTCGATTTGCCGACCGGCCGCGCCAAGGCACTTGCAGCCGGCGACATCAGTCTCTCGATTTCATCCGCGTCGAAAGATCTGACGCGCTTTGCCGGTACGCGTAGTCTGCCGACGGAACCAGGCGAGATCGCGGTCTTTGACGCGACGCGCGGACAGACCAGCACCGTGACCGATGTCAACCCATGGTTCAAACAGGTCGACGTGGCCCAGATGCGGCCGATGCTGTGGAAGAGCAAGGATGGCCTGGATATCGAAGGCCTGCTCTGGCTGCCATCGTCGTACAAGACCGGCGACAAACTGCCCCTGATGTTGAGTATTCACGGCGGGCCCGCCGGTGTCTGGGGCACGTCGTTCCGCGGCATCAATCACGTTTACGCCGCACTGGGCTGGGCGGTGCTCGAGCCAAATGTCCGCGGCAGCACGTCCTACGGAGACTCGCTGCTGCGCGGCAATATCAAGGACATTGGCGGGGGCGATTATTGGGATGCGATGACCGGTGTCGATGCGGTTATAGCCCAGGGCATCGCGGACCCGGGTCAAATGGCCGTACGTGGCTGGAGCTACGGCGGCATTCTGGGCGGTTGGACGGTGACGCAGACGACGCGATTCAAGGCGGCGGCGCTGGGCGCGATGGTGGCGGACTGGGCGTCGGAGTATGCCATGGGCTTTAAC
>JACCSI010000649.1 GCA_013813075.1 Acidobacteriota bacterium
ACCTGCGAGGACACCACGTTAGCGTTCACGTCCCCTCCGTCGCTCAGAAGCGAGACGTTTTCAGCCCTTCAACAGAGTGTCGTAGTGCTCGCCGGCGCGTTCCGTTCGGCAAGCTACGGCACGGGTACGGTCCTGCTTCCACCGTGCGCGCTGTTTGGTGGGATGACGCACTGGGAAGCTTCGAAGGTCACGCAATGAGATCCACTTGGCGAACGTGAACGGTTTCCCTTGACCCGAGGCGACTGCGTTGATGAAACGCGACCACGCGCGGGTGCCGTCGCGATACCGTCGCGTGTTGAAGCGTCATTGCGACATCTGGCGCGTCCGATCACCTGTGGACCTATGCTCCGGCGACGAAGGTGTCTGGCCAGAGTCGTTCCTACAGCAGTAGGCCGAAAGGCTTTGGTGCGCGCTGAGGGTGCGAGCGTTGCCCGGCCCGCTCTCGTACACTAGACCCATGACTGACACATCAGCGAACGCCAAGGTGGTCGAGGCGTTGACCCGGCTGCTGGCCGACAGCTACACCCTCTATCTCAAGACCCACAATTACCACTGGAACGTCACCGGCCCGATGTTCACGACACTCCACACCCTCTTTGAACAGCAGTACTCGGAGCTGGCCCTCGCCGTGGACGAGATCGCGGAGCGGGTCCGCACGCTCGGCGCTCGCGCTCCCGGCAGCTTCTCGGAATTCGCCAAGCTTGCCGCGGTGAAGGAAGATCAGGGCTCGCCGGCGGCCACGCAGATGGTGCGCAACCTTACGGCCGATCAGCAGGCGGTGGTGGCCGCCGCCCGCGCCGTGATCGAGGCGGGCGAGGAAGTACGCGATCAACCGACGGTGGACCTCGCCACACGGCGCGCCGAAGTGCACCAGAAGAACGCCTGGATGCTGCGGAGTCACCTGGAGTAGTGGTTTGTCTCGGCGCACACGTCGTCCATACTTCGTTCGACGTCACGCCATCGATTCTTCCCACGACCTTCGTCACTTGTTTCGCTGTCGTTACAAGGGCGACACACAAACGACACGGCGTGTCCGTACGGTCGGATGGTGGCCGTACGGCCGCGGAAAAGGCGTCTTTTTGTCATTCTCACGTTCCTGCCGGTCTCGGTTTGTCTCTATCGTTTTCGGCGCGTGCGTGTGCGCCGCCTCCGGCTCGTTGCTGCATGCTCAGACTGCGCCCGCCACGATTGCGGGTCAGGTCTCCGACGAAACCGGCGGCGTGCTGCCCGGGGCCACCGTCGTGCTCCGTTCGGCCACGACCAACCGCGAGCGAGTGGTCGTCACCGACGCGAACGGGCGATTCACGGCAGACCAGATGCTGCCCGGGTCGTACGCGGTGAGCGTGTCGCTGTCGGGTTTCGAGTCGCTCACGCGCGACGGGGTTGATGTGGGTGATGGCGGACAGGTGCGTGTGGAGCTGGTACTTCGCGTCTCGACGCTGCGCGACGAGGTGATCGTGCGCGGCACGGCACTCAACTATGCCAGCTCCATCGCCGGCAAGCGCGCCGCAGATGGCGTCGTGGACATGTTCAACGCCGACGAAATTGGCCGCCTGCCCGACAAGAACATCGGCGAGACACTCAATCGCATTCCCGGCGTGTCCATGCTGCTCGAAAAGGGCGAAGGGCGCTTCGTACAGATCCGCGGCATCAGCCCGCGCCTGAACAACATCACCATCAACGGCATGGCCCTGGGCAGCGGCGAAACGGAGAGCGGCGGCCGCCTCTCACCGCTCGACGTCATCGGCGGCGAGCTGCTGAGCGGTGTGCAAGTGCTGAAGACCCCCACGCCCGACATGGACGGTCAGGGCATTGGTGGCACGCTCAATCTCACGACCAAGCAGCCGTTTGACTTCGCCAACAATTTCACGGCCCTCGTGTCCACGCGCGGAGGCGTCGAGTCGATCGCGGCCGTCACTCCCGCCGATACCAAGGAGGTGCCGTACACCATGGACGCCACGCTCACGGGCAAGCTGGCCGCGGGCAAGCTTGGCTGGCTGGCGGGCGCCTCGTTCTCCAACCGCTATACGCCGCTACTGGGCATCTACAACGACGACTGGCGTTCCGTCACAGCCGGTGGGTCGACGATTTCCTATCCGACCAACGTCAAGAACAACGTGACGGTCACCGGGCGTGAACGGCTCAATCTCAACGGCGCCCTCGAGTATCGTCCGACCGCGTCGTCTCGATTCTTTACGCGGCTGTTCTCGGCGCGATGGGATGAACTGCAGCTGCGCAACCGATTCGATGAAGGACTCGGCAACGGCTTGACCGCCGTCACGGGCACCACGGGCGGAACCATCGCCGCCAACCGCGTGCAGGTGAACCTGCGGAGCGAGCCGACGCTGAAGAAGCTCAACTCAGTGGCCGTGGGCGGGGGGCATGCGCTGGGCAGGTGGAGCGTCGATTATATCGGCCAGCGCAATGACAACACGATCGACGAACCGAACGACAACTGGGAGTTCCGTTCGGGTGTGAGCACCTTCGGCCCCGACACGTTTACGATCGGGCAGAGTGGTGCCGTGACGATTGCGTCCACCGGGCGGGACCGGATGGATCCGTCGCTGCAAACCTTCCGCCGGGTGCGATACTTCGAGCAGCTCACCAACGAAACCAGCTACTCCGGCGTGGCCAACGTTCGCCGCGACACGCTGTTCGGTGGCGCCAAGCCGGGATTTCTGAAGGCCGGCCTCAAGCTGACCCAGACCGATCGCGATACCGCGATCTCACAGCGCAACTTTGGCATCGGGTCGCTGAACTGGACGGCCGCGGCATCACCCGCGCTGACACGTGGGGGCTTCGGTAATCCCGTTCCCCTTCAGTCCGTGCCGAATCTCTGGCTCGATCTCGATGGGTTGACCGGATTCTTCAACGCCAATCGCAACGATGCTCGGTATTTCGTGCTCGACGAGCGCGCCACGTATTTGAACGAGTATCAGGGCGATTTCACCTTGCGGGAACGCGTCTACGGTGCGTATCTGATGGGCAAGATCGACGTTGGCCCGGTGACGCTGCTCGGCGGCGCACGGGTGGAAACAACGGAGGTCGACTCCTCGGCGTTCACCCTGGTGACCCGCGGACCAAATCTCGAGGCGGTCCCAGCGGAGGGGTCTGGGTCTTACACGAGCGTCCTGCCCTCGATCGTGAGCACCTTCCATCTGCGTCGCGACCTCGTTGCGCGAGCGGCCTGGACGAGCGCGGTGGGCCGACCCG
>JACCSI010000650.1 GCA_013813075.1 Acidobacteriota bacterium
GGTGAGGAGCGACCGAAGCACGAGAACTCACGTGAAGAAACGCGGCGGTTGAACCGTCGAGCGGCGCTCACGGTTCGGCTGCAGTAGGCGATCGAACCACGAACGCCCGAGACCACAACAATGGGGCGGCCTGGTGATGAACCAGCCGCCCCTTTTCTATTGGTTTCTATTGGTCCCCTTCAGTAGGCTTTCGCAAACCACGCATACACCGTTGCCGGCTTGCCACACTTGATGCATGGCGCGGTCGGCGCGTCCTGGTCGAACGGCATGTTCCGAATCGTGGCCTGCGTCTCAGCCTTGATCTCCGCTTCACACTGGGTCGATTGGCACCAGGACGAAATCACGAAGCCGGGGCGCCCGTCCATGATCTGCTTGAACTCGTCGTAGGTCGCCGCCCGCGTCGTGTGTTCGTCACGGAACAAGCGCGCCTTCACCAGCATGGACGATTGGATGTCGGCCAGCAGGGTCTTGATCTGGTCGGACAGGCCGTCCATCGGCAGTGACTGCTTCTGCCGAGTGTCGCGCCGAGCCGCGAAGACCGCACTCTTCTCGATGTCCTTGGGCCCGATCTCGAGGCGCAGCGGCACGCCGCGCATCTCGTATTCCGCAAATTTCCACCCCGGGGTCTGGCTTTCGTCGGCATCGAGCCGCACGCGGATACCCGCGGCCTTGAGCTGATCCCGAATCGCTTCGCACGTCGGCAACACCGTGGTTTTCCAGTCACCGCGCGGAATCGGCACGATCACCACCTGCCACGGCGCGACCATGGGCGGAAGAATCAAGCCGCTGTCGTCGCCATGCGTCATGATGACGCCGCCGATCAGCCGCGTCGACACGCCCCACGAAGTGGTCCAGCAGTGCTGCATCGTCTTGTCGCGCCCCTGGAATTGAATGTCGAACGCCTTCGCGAAGTTTTGCCCGAGGTTGTGCGAGGTGCCGGCCTGCAACGCACGACCGTCCCCCATCAAACCCTCGATGGAATACGTCTTCGACGCGCCGGCGAACTTCTCGCTCTCGCTCTTCTGGCCTTTCACCACAGGCATGGCCAGTACGTTCTCGGCGAACTCGGTGTAAAGGTCGAGAATCATCAGCGTTTCCTGCTGCGCTTCGTCGGCCGTTTCGTGCGCCGTGTGCCCTTCCTGCCAGAGAAATTCGGTCGTGCGCAAAAACGGCCGCGTCACCTTTTCCCAGCGGACCACGTTTGCCCACTGGTTGATGAGCAACGGCAAGTCGCGCCAGGACTGAATCCACTTCTGGTACATGACCCCAAAGATAGTTTCAGACGTCGGGCGGACGATGAGTCTCTCCTCAAGTTCCTCGGTGCCCCCCCTCGTCACCCACGCCACCTGCGGCGCGAACCCTTCGACGTGCTCGGCCTCACGCATCAAGAGGCTTTCGGGGATGAAGAGCGGGAAATACGCGTTGACGTGGCCCGTGGCCTTGAAACGATCATCCAGCTGCCGCTGAATCAGCTCCCAGATCGCGTAGCCGTACGGTCGGATGACCATGCAGCCCTTGACCGGCGAATAATCGGCGAGTTCGGCCTTGCGGACAATGTCGAGATACCAGCGAGAAAAATCGGTGGATTGCGGCGTGATTTCGGTGACGAACGAATCTTTTTTCATAGTATTCGGGCGACCCGGAGAGCCGCCTCTACCAATCGATGCGCGTCTTAAGGCCCGCCTTAGGGCGAATGTTTTTCCGCGACGTGAAACCGCCAGTTTAGATCGTCTCTCGAGGGCACGTCCGCGCGGAAATGCCCGCCGCGCGACTCTTCCCGGCGGAGTGCGGCGCGGGCAATCAGGTAGCCCAGGGTGGCGAGATTCGACCGACGGCTCCATGTTGCGAGCTGTTCGACTGCGGGGGCCAGTGCGCGTTCCTCGCGAATGAGGCCCACGGCGGTCCACATCACCTTGCGCACCTCGTGATCGAGATCCGGGCGGGCCGGAGGCGCGGCTTCCGCAGCGAGCAACCACTCCACGGGTCCGCCATCAACGACGCGCACGTTGTTCATCTCACCCGCTGCCGGGGGGGCCAACATCGCCTGAACTGCGCGAGCGCCGAACACCAGCCCCTCGAGTAGCGAGTTACTGGCGAGGCGATTGGCGCCATGGACCCCGGTGCACGCCACCTCGCCGGCGGCATGGAGTCCGGGCAAAGTTGTGCGCGCGCAGATATCCGTCTCGACGCCCCCCATGAGATAGTGCGCCGCCGGGCTCACCGGAATCGGGTCCCGCGCCAGGTCTAACCCGGCCGCCTGGCAGGCCGCCGCGATCGTCGGGAAACGCCGATGCACCCAGTCGGGATCAAGGTGCTGGAGCGACAGGAAGACCGGGCGGCCGGTACGCGCCACTTCCGTGACCATGGCCCTTGACACGAGATCGCGCGACGCCAGTTCGCCCCCGCGTTCGTAGCGACTCATGAAGCGCTCTCCATCGGCATTGATGAGCCACGCCCCCTCGCCACGCAGTGCTTCGGACAGGAGGAAGCGCGGCATCCCCTCCAGAGCCAGGGCAGTGGGGTGGAACTGGACAAACTCGAGGTCCGCGACGCGGGCCCCGGCATGCCAGGCCATGACCGCCCCATCGCCGGTGGCGATGGCCGGGTTCGTCGTGTCGCTGTAGACCTGACCCGCCCCGCCGGTGGCCAGTAACACGGAGCGCGCCTCGATCGTGCCGCCACGCCCACCGTCTTCGAAGATGGCGCCCTCGCAGCGATGGTTGCGGACGACGAGCCGTGTCGCGCGCGAGTGGCGCAGGACACGGACCCGGGGATCGGCGGCGACGCGCGACCACAGCACACGGCCAATCTCGCGACCGGTGGCGTCGCGCGCGTGCAGCACGCGCCGGACGCGGTGCGCGCCTTCGCGTCCAAGAGCGGGCTGCCCGGTGGCGTCGCGATCAAACGCGGCACCCCACTCGAGCAGTTCCTGGACATACGTCACGCCGTCCTCGACAAGTACGCGCACGGCGTCTTCATCGCAAAGACCGTCCCCGGCCGCCATGGTGTCGGCAAAGTGCTCTTCAGGCGAGTCTTCGACGCCGATGGCTGCTGCGATTCCACCCTGCGCGTACCCCGTGTTGCTCTCGGTCGGGTCGGCCTTGGTCAGGATGGTGACTGTGCCGTGAGCGGCGAGGTCGGCAGCGGCGCGAAGCCCTGCGATACCACTGCCGATGATGAGGAAGTCCGAACGCTCGTGCACGGGTTAGCCACAGAAGGCCAGGAAATGCCGGCTGGAAGGCAACAGGCAGAGGTCGCTCACCGGCTGTTATGCTACCACCTGCCCCATGGAGCCCACTCGTCTCGAGGTCTCAGCGGCGGCGGGCTCCTATGCGGTGGTGATTGGGCCCGGAACGCTCGCCACACTGCCTGCACTACTCGACCAGTCCGCCCTCGGCCCGCGTCGAGTCATTGTCTCCAGCCCTCTCGTGTGGAAGCTTCATCACGACGCATTGGACGACGTCGCAACTGAGCCAGATCCTATCCTGGTGCCTGACGGCGAACGCTTCAAGAACCTGGCGACCGTCGGCCGGGTCTACGAAGCCCTCATCGAGATGCGCGCCGATCGCTCCACCGTGGTTGTCGCGGTTGGCGGCGGCGTCATCGGCGATATGGTGGGATTTGCCGCCGCGACCTACCTGCGTGGCGTGCGACTCGTGCATGTGCCCACCACCGTCATGGCCCAAGTGGACAGCGCCGTTGGCGGCAAGGTCGGCGTGAATCACGCCTTGGGTAAGAATCTGATCGGGGCCTTTCATGCGCCGAAGCTGGTGGTTGCAGATCCGGCGGTGCTGGCGACGCTCCCGCGTCGTGAGTTTCGCGCTGGACTCTACGAGGTGATCAAGTACGGTGTGATCGCGAGCCCGGCGCTGTTCGACCGAGTCGAAGGCACACTCGCCGCGCTCTTCGCGCGCGACGCGGGCGTCATCACCGCCGTGGTATCGGAATCGTGTCGCATCAAAGCTGGGGTGGTGTCCGCTGACGAGCGCGAGTCGGGGCCGCGACGGGTGCTGAACTTCGGGCATACCGTTGGCCATGCGCTCGAGGCGGTGACCAAATACCGGCGGTTCCGGCACGGAGAGGCAGT
>JACCSI010000138.1 GCA_013813075.1 Acidobacteriota bacterium
TCCGCGATGAAGCGTCTGTCGCAGCAGAACCTGGCCGAAGAGCATCCGTCACGCATCGTCCAGTGGCTGTTCTATTCGCACCCGCCCATTCGTGAACGGATCGACGCTGCCCACGCGTGGCGACCGCGCAGCCACTAACTACTTCTCCTTCACCACCAGCGTGCCCTTCATCTCGCGACACAGCGCATCACTGGTGAGGTTGCAGTAGAACGAGAAGGTACCCGCCTGATCGGCGCGGAATTCGAAGACGATGGTCCTGTCCGCACCGGCGCGCTTGATGATGCGATAGGCATCGACCGCGAAGCTGGTCGGGCGATCCTCGCTGGTGAACGAGACGCGGACAAGGTCGTCCCGTGTGACCTCGAGGCGGTTGGGAATGAACTGGTGATCGCGAGCGATGAGCGTCACCTCCCGTCGATTCGGCGCCCGATCCTGGGCGGCGACGAGCGCACTCGTCAACGCCGCCAGGATCAGCACGCGCACGGTCATCGACTACTCGCGGCGCGGGGGCCGGGGCCCACGGTCACGTCCGCCGCGGGGCCGGCGGTCGCCACCCTCACGGTTGCCGCCCTCACGGTTGCCGCCGTCGGTGCCGCCGCCCTCGCGATTGCCACCCTCGGTGTTGCCGCCCTCGCGATTCGCACCCTCGCTGTCGCCGGTGTCGCTGGCCGCCGCCGGGCCGCCACCTTCACCGCCAGCGCCCGTGGCTGGTGGCATACCTTCTTCGGGCGACAGCAACGCCTTGCGCGACAGCCGGATCTTACCGGTCGGGTCGATGTTGATGACCTTGACCAGTACCTGCTGGCCTTCCTTGAGCTCGTCGCGGACGTCCTTCACGCGGTAGTTCGCGATCTCGGAGACGTGCAGCAAGCCATCGGTGCCCTGCATGATCTCGACAAACGCGCCAAAGTCGGTAATGCGCTGCACTTTGCCGAGGTAGGTCTTGTTCAGTTCGGGAGTGGCCGTCAGCTCCTGAATCATCCCGATGGCCTTGGCGGCCGCCGCTTCGTCCGATGATGCGACGTTGACGCGGCCGTCGTCCTCGACGTCGATCTTGACGCCGGTCCGTTCGATGATGCTGCGGATCATCTTGCCGCCCGGTCCGATGACGTCGCGAATCTTGTCGACCGGAATCTTGATGGTGACGATGCGCGGCGCGTGCTTCGAGATGTTCGCCCGTGTCGTCGACAGGGCCACGCCCATCTTTTCGAGGATGTGCATCCGACCGGCGCGCGCCTGCGTCAGGGCCGCACGCATGATTTCGGCGGAGATGCCGCTGACCTTGATGTCCATTTGCAGGGCGGTGATCCCCTGCGCGGTCCCGGCGACCTTGAAGTCCATATCGCCATAGTGATCTTCCGCACCGGCAATGTCGCTCAACACCGCATACTTCCCGGTCTTCTCGTCGAGGATCAACCCCATGGCCACCCCGGCGACCGGTGCCTTGATGGGGACCCCGGCATCCATCATGGCCAGCGACCCGCCGCAGACCGACGCCATCGACGAACTGCCGTTCGATTCGAGGATGTCGGACACGATGCGCACCGTGTACGGGAACTCGGCCTCTGTCGGCATCACGGAGGTCAAGGCGCGTTCGGCCAGTGCACCGTGACCAATTTCGCGGCGCCCTGGTCCGCGCATCGGCTTCACTTCGCCGACCGAAAACGGCGGGAAGTTGTAATGCAGCATGAAGCGCTTCCAGATCTCGCCGTCGACCTGCTCGATCTTCTGCTGATCATCGGCGGTGCCCAGGGTGACCGTGACGAGCGCCTGGGTCTCACCGCGGGTGAACACCGTGGACCCGTGCACGCGGGGGAGCACGGTGTTTTCGATGGTGATCTGCCGAATCTCGTCGAATTTGCGGCCGTCAAGCCGCACGCCGCGCTCGAGGATCTCGCCGCGCAGCACTTTTTCCTGCAGTCCGTGGTAGATGCCCTTCGCCTCGGCCTTGCGCGCGGCGTGCTCGTCGGGCAGTCCCGCGAGCAGCTCTTTCAACACGCGGTCAACCGTCGAGTAATTTTCGAGCTTGCCCTTGATGCGCATGGCGTCGGTCAGCGGGGCCAGAACTCTCGACTCGATGTCGCTATGGAACGCGGTGTCCGTGGTGATTTCCGGCTTCCCAAGCTTGGCGCGCCCCGCGTCTTTGGCGAGCGCGTCGATCGTGTCGCAGATCTGGTTGATCGCGACTTGGGCGTTCTCAAGCGCCTGAACGACTTCTTCCTCCGAGACCTCGTGTGCGCCGGCCTCGACCATCACGATGCCGTCTTTGCTGCCGACGACAACCAGGTCCAGGCGGCTTTCTTTACGCTGCGGGAATGTCGGATTGATGATGAATTGCCCGTCGATGAGCCCGACGCGAACGCCCGCAATGGTCTTTTCAAACGGCATCTCGGAAAGGGCGAGCGCGGCCGAGGCCCCGGTGATGGCGAGCACGTCGCCGTCGTTTTCGGTGTCGGCGGAAATGACGAACGCAATGACCTGGGTCTCAAAGCTCCAGCCAGCAGGGAACAGCGGTCGAATCGGTCGATCGATGCAGCGGCTCGTTAGCGTTTCCTTCTCGGTGGCCTTGCCTTCGCGTTTGAAGAATCCGCCAGGGATGCGTCCCGACGCGTAGGCGTATTCGCGGTAATCGACGGTCAGCGGTAGAAAGTCGATGCCCTCGCGCGGGCTGGAGGAATGGCAGGCCGTGACCAGCACCATGGTATCGCCGAGCCGAACGACGACGGACCCGTCGGCCTGCTTGGCCAGCCTCCCCGTCTCGAGCGACAGTGTGGCCTGGCCGATGTGAATCTCACGCTTGTGCATAAAACCTCGATGGGGTCACGTTCCCCGGTGTGCGGTGGGTCGATGGAAGTGCAGTACGAGCTCACGGTCAAAGTTCCAGTCCGAAGTGGTCGACTTCGAACTGTGAACTTCAAACTGTGAACTTACTTCCGGATTCCGAGTCGCTTGATGAGCTCAGCGTAACGTCCGGTGTCCTTGCTCTTGAGATAGTCGAGCAGGCGGCGACGGTGTCCGACGAGCTTGAGCAGCCCGCGGCGCGAGTGGTGATCTTTCGCGTGGGTCTTGAAGTGTTCGGTCAGGTAGGTAATGCGTTCCGTGAGGATAGCGACCTGAACTTCGGGGGAGCCGGTATCGGTATCGTGCGTGCGATAGCTCCCGATGAGCGTGTCTTTCTTGTCTTTCGTCAGTGCCACATTGTCCTCCACGCACGGGCCAGATCGCTCCAGCCCGCCGTATACGACGATTATTCTCGTCGTGAATCCTTAATTATAGCTGAACACGACCGCAGGGTGGAGGAACCCTGGCACTCTCGACGGGTCCGCCAGACCGACCAAGCGAAGGTCCGGGCTCATCAACCGCACCAGCGCCGGGATAGACGGGAGCGGCGCCAGGAGCTGTCGCGGGCCCAGGTCCCGCCCATGAATTGCCCACTCCACGCCCTCGGCCGTCAGCCTGGCGCAGGGCACCTCGTTCAGCAATGACTCCATTGGCCGAACGTGGCCATGCAGTTCGGCACGGGGCGCCGCGACCAGGGTCTCAAAGGGCAGTGCGTCCGCTAGGGCAAATCCAGCGGCTTCGGTACGAACAAGGCCATCGAGGATCGCGCCCACGCTCAGCGCCGTGCCGAGATCGTGCGCGAGCGACCTGACGTAAAAGCCGGCCGTGCACCGGACACGAAGCCGCATCCGCGGGGTCTCGAACGACAGCACTTCCAGGGCGTGCACGGTTACCCGCACCGGCGCCGACTGTATCGGCTTGCCGGCCCGGGCGCGCGCGTACGAGCGTTCGCCTTCGACCATTTTGGCGGAGTAAACCGGGGGCGCCTGCTCGAACGTGCCCCGGAAGCGCCGCAGCGCGGCCTCGACATCCCCGGCGGCCGGCACGAGACCGGACTCGGCGACCACGTTCCCTGCGGCGTCATGGGAATCGGTCACGATGCCGAAGCGAATGGTCGCTTCGTACTCCTTGTCGGATCGACTCAGATACTGGGCCAGCCGCGTCGCCTGTCCCACGACGAGGGGCAACACGCCTGCCGCCTGTGGATCGAGGGTGCCGGTGTGGCCAATGCGGCTGACCCCGAGCGATCGGCGGGCCACGGCCACCACGTCGTGCGAGCTCGGACCGAGCGGTTTGTTGAGGACGAGCACACCGCTGACGTGCTTTGCCACATCACTCTGCCTCGTCACCCCAACCACCAGGTCGCACACCAGGTTTCTGGGGGCACAGCGACCGCCCGGCGGGCCGTTGATCGCAAGGCCACCCTGGAGAGACACGTCAATCAATCGTCTCTGTGCTGGCTTCTTGTGGGTCGGCTTGCTGCGGGTTTGACTTGGTGTGGCTTGCGGTCTCTATCGCCTTGTTCTCGGAGGGCTTGTCCGTTTCTGCAACGACCAGGGAAATGAAATGTTTTTGTAGCGGCGCAAGTTCCCCAGTCGCCGTACATCCGGCGGCGTTCTTGTGGCCGCCGCCGCCGTAAGTGCGGGCGATGGCGCCGACGTCGATGTCTCGTTTCGAGCGGAGGCTGATTCGCCAGTCGGGACCGGCCTGCCTAAAAAATACGACGGCCTCAATCTCCTTGACGCTCAGCGGAAAGTTGATGATGCCGTCAGTATCGTCGTGGCTGACGCCGGAGGCCGCGGCCGTTTCGCTCGTGAGCGTGAGGAGCGCAACGCGACCGGTCTCGTCAAGCTGCATGCCATTCAGCACGTGCCCGAAGATCCGCACGCGACCCAATGTGCTGCTGTCGTAGTGCGTCCGTGCGATCCACTGCGGGTCAGCCCCGGCTTCGACACAGCGGCGGGCAATTTCAAAGCTGCGCGCGGTAATGTGCGAGAAGTGAAAGCTGCCCGTGTCGGTCAGTAGTGCGAGGTAGAGGTGGGTGGCGACGTCTTTGGTGAGCGGCGCACCCAGCGCTTCCAGGAGCGTGAATACAAGCTCACCACAGGCCGCTGCCGACTCGTCGACCCAGTTGATTGCACCATAGCGCGTGTTCCCGAGGTGGTGGTCGATGTTGACAACGGGAGATCGATCTAAGCCAACGACCCCGGTGCGATGCAGCGCGCCACATTCCATGACGATGGCCGCGTCCTCGCTCGCGGTTACTTCTCGGGTGACGCGAATCTGGCCGACATCTGGAAACGGCTGAAGAAAATGCGCAGGCACCGCATCCATGACC
>JACCSI010000663.1 GCA_013813075.1 Acidobacteriota bacterium
GGTGAGGACACTGGCGCATCTCACGATCTCGAGGAGGTGGTCGACCACGAGTTTGCGTTGTCGTCGGGACCTGTCGACTATCGCGACGTCACCATCATCGACGCCAGCGAACCCAAACGACTCGATATCAGCGTGCAGGTGCCGGTCGAGGACATGGCCCGGATCGGCGGACCGCACGGCCGCCGAGGGCAAGGGGCTGAAGCGGCGAGCGCCAGCCCCGCCGATCAAATCCGCTCAGGGCCAGCCGCGCAATCGCCGGGGCCGCCGTCGATCTGGACCGCTATTCATCCGCGTCTCCTCGAGCTCATTCAGACGCATCGCTCAACGCTGATCTTCGTCAACAGCCGTCGTCTCGCCGAGCGGTTGGCCGGGGCACTGAACGAACTGGCCGAAGCGCCACTCGTACGCGCCCACCATGGGTCACTGGCGCGTGCACAGCGCGTTGAAATCGAGGACCTGCTGAAGGCAGGGCATTTGCGCGGTCTGGTGGCGACGAGCTCTCTCGAGCTCGGCATCGACATGGGCGCGATCGACCTGGTCGTGCAGATTGAATCGCCGCCGTCGGTCGCCAGCGGCCTGCAGCGCATTGGTCGCGCCGGACACCGCATCGAAGAGGTCAGCACCGGCATCATCTTCCCGAAGTTCCGCGGCGACCTGATCTCGTGCGCCGCCGTGACGCGCGCGATGAGGCGTGGCGAAGTCGAGCCGTCCCGCTACCCGCGCAACCCGCTGGATGTGCTCGCGCAGCAAATCGTGGCGATGGTGTCGGTCGAGACGTGGGCGGTCGACGAGTTGTACCTGGCCGTGCGTGGTGCAGCGCCCTACGCCGAGCTCAGCCGCCGCGTCTTCGAAGGCGTGCTCGACATGCTCTCGGGCCGCTATCCGTCGGACGAGTTCGCCGAGTTGCGGCCACGCGTCACGTGGGATCGCGTCAACGGACTCGTGGCGGGCCGTCAGGGTGCCAAACAGGTGGCCATCGCCAACGCAGGTACTATCCCCGACCGCGGGTTGTACGGCGTGTTCCTGCTCGGCGCCGATCGCGATCGCGCACGGGTCGGCGAGCTGGACGAAGAGATGGTGTTCGAGGCACGACCCGGCGAGACGTTTTTGCTCGGGGCCTCCACCTGGCGCATCGAACAAATCACACACGACCGCGTCATCGTTTCGCCCGCACCCGGCGAGCCCGGGAAAATGCCGTTCTGGAAGGGTGAAGCCGGCGGCCGTCCCATCGAACTGGGCTTCGCCATCGGCAAACTGGTGCGCGAGCTGCGCCATCAGCGGCCCGACGCCGCACACGCGCGGCTCGTCGGCGAGCACGGCCTCGATGCGTTGGCAGCCACAAACCTGCTGCAATATCTCGACGACCAGCAGCGCGCCGTGGATGCGGTGCCTGACGACCGCACGCTCATCATCGAGCGAACCAAGGACGACCTTGGCGACTGGCGCGTGCTGGTGCTGTCGTCGCTCGGCAGTCGCGTCCATGCCCCGTGGGCGATGGCGGTCAGCGCGCGTCTTCGTGACGAGTTGGGCATCGAAGCCGAAACGATGTGGGGCGACGATGGCTTCGTGGTGCGGCTGCCTGAAACGGACGCGCCGCCGGATCCGGCATTGATGCTGCCAGACCCCGAGGAAGTCGAGGGTCAGATTTTGCGGCAACTGGGGTCCACTGCCCTGTTCTCGGCGCGTTTCCGCGAGGCCGCCGGACGCGCGTTGCTGCTGCCTCGACGCCGTCCCGGGGCGCGCGCGCCGTTGTGGCAACAACGCAAGCGCGCAGCCGACCTGCTGACAGTGGCATCACGCTACGGATCGTTCCCGATCATTCTCGAAACGTATCGCGAGGTGTTACGTGACGTCTTCGACCTGCCGGCCCTGATCGACGTGCTGCGGCGCATTCGCAGTCGATCGATCCGCGTCGCCACCATCGAGACACGGACGCCTTCGCCATTCGCGTCGTCGCTGCTCTTCAACTACGTCGCCAACTACATTTACGAGGGCGATGCGCCGCTTGCGGAGCGACGCGCGCAGGCGCTTTCGGTTGATCAGTCCCAGTTGCGCGAGCTGATCGGCGAAGCGGAGCTTCGCGACCTGCTCGACACGACCGCGATCGAAACCGTCGAAGCCGATGTGCAACTGCTCCCCGAGAAATACCACGCCAAGTCCACCGACGCAGTACACGATGTTCTTCTGCGCATTGGCGATTTGACGCGCGACGAGATTTCGGCACGTGCACTGCCGGGAGTCGCGACGGCCGCGGTACCGGCGTTGCTCCACGCCCGCCGCGCGGTCGAGATTGCGATTGCCGGGGAGCCGCGGATGGTCGCTGTTGAGAACGCCGCACGGTACCGCGATGCGCTCGGCACGCCACTCCCATCGGGGCTGCCCGCCTCATTGCTCGAGCCGTCACTCGACGCCATGGGCGACCTCGTCAAGCGCTACGCGCGCACGCATGGCCCGTTTGCGTCGAGCGACATCGCCGTGCGATTTGGGCTGCCTCTGGGTCCCGTCGAGGCAACGCTGGCGACGCTCACCGGCGCCGGCCGTCTGGTCGAGGGTGCGTTTCGTCCGGGCGGTCGCGGGCGCGAGTGGTGCGATGTCGAGGTGCTACGCAGCATTCGGCGCCGCTCGCTGGCGCGGCTGCGGCAGGAGGTGGAGCCGGTCGAAGCCCAGGTACTGGGTCGGTTTCTCACACAGTGGCACGGCATCGGACGTCTCCGTGGTGGTCTGGACGCGCTGCTCGACACAATCGAGCAACTGCAAGGCGTTCCTCTGGTGG
>JACCSI010000686.1 GCA_013813075.1 Acidobacteriota bacterium
GTGTGGGAAGGACCATTTGGGACCGGATCGAAGGGATCGTGGCTGCTCGCTGCGCGCAAGAGTTACATCGATTGGATTTTGCGGCGCGTTGAGACCTCGATTGACGGCAGTTTCGGCTTCACCGACGCACAAGCCAAGCTCACGCTCACACCCACTCCTGCGCAAACGCTGCGTGTGTCGTTCATCGGCGGTGTTTCCGAACTGGATGAAGAAGACGACGACGCCCTCAATGCGTTTGATCGCGGGCGCAGCCACACCATCATTGGCAACGTTCAGTGGCGGTTCTTCCCGTCGCCCAAATGGTCGATTGCACAACAGCTCTACGTCGTGGACAGTCGCTATCTGAATCGCGTCGCGGACGGACGCGCGCGTGAGGAAGGCCGCGATCGCGACCTCACGTGGCGTGGGACGGTGGAGTTCTCACCGTCGGCGCAACACTTCGTCGACGCCGGTGTCCAGGCCCAGGCGCTCGACGCGGTTCGCGTCGATCGACGCTTCACGTCGCCGAGCAATAGCGTGACGGAGCGCGACGCGCGTCCCTCGACGTCAGCGCAGGCGGCGTGGCTGTCCTATCGCTGGACGCCGATTGCCGGAATCACCGTGACCCCCGGCGTACGAATGGAGCACTGGAGAGTCGTGGACGAGACTGACGCCTCGCCGTGGATACTGGCCGAGTGGCAGCTGGCGCCGGCGACGCGCCTGCGCGGCGGCGTGGCGATCCAGCGTCAGGCGCCGGGCCTGGATGAAACCCTGGTCGCGCAGCGGGCCCGGCTGGTTCCTGAACGCGCACGCATCGTCGATCTCGGGATCGAACAGCGCTTTGCCGAGGCCTGGCGGCTGTCGGTGACGGGCTATCACCGCGCAGAACGTGACCGATTGCGAGTGATGTTCGTAGAACCGCGCCTGGTCAACGGCAGCGTCGTGCGCGACGTGGTGCCGCCGTTAATCGACAACGTTCTTTCCGGCACCGGACGGGGGCTCGAAGCAACGTTCGCACGCCGATCGACGAACGGGCTATCCGGCTGGCTCTCCTACGCGTGGGGCGACGCGGAGAACACCGATCGCGTGACGGGTGAGGCCTTTGCTGCCGACTGGGATCAAACGCACACCGTCAACACCAGCGTCGCGTATCGGTGGTCGGCGCGATCGTCGATCTCGGCCCGTTATCGCTATGGGTCGAACTTCCCGCTGCAAGGGTATCTGGCCCCGCTGACGGGCGACACGCACACCCTGACCGAACAGCGCAACGTTGGTCGCTTGCCGCGGTACTCGCGACTCGACGTTCGCGGCGATCGCGCGTTCACGTTTCGCAAAAGCCGCCTGACGCTGTTTGCCGAAGTCGTCAACCTGTTGAATCAGAACAACTATCGCAGTCAGAGCGCGCGGCTGGACCTGCGGACCGGAGCAGTGTTCGGGCTGCTCGAAACACTTTTCCCGCTTCTCCCCTCCATCGGTGTGCTCGTCGAGTTCTAACGGGTCGGATGCCGACGCGCACACCCCGGTGCCAACACCCTTGTACACGGCCATATAATCGCTGCGGCTATGATGCGCGCGCGTGCTCTGCTGGTGTCGATGTTACTGAGCGCGGCCGTCCTGTCTGCACGCACGGACGTCAACGCCGTGGCCGACCAGCCCGCGGCGGGCCCCCTCACGCTCAGCCTGTTGCGGAACTTTACCTATGACCTCGGAGAGTCGTCGAGCGTTGACGGCGGCAAGGTGCCGCTCGTGGATGGCCAGTGGGCCGATCCGAAAGGCGGAAGCCGTTTCAGTCTGCTGCCGATCCACGCCATCGGTGACTTAGACGGGGACGGAGCAGCGGACGCCGTCGTCGTGGTCGGAGAGGCCAGCGGGAGCACCGGCAGCTTTTCTTACATGTTTGCCATTCTCAACCGCAATGGCAGACCGATGCAGCCGTCCGAACCCGAATGGCTTGGCGATCGTACCGTCGTCCAGCGTCTGACGATCGAAAGCAAGGGTGTTGTCTCGATCCGGTTCGTCACGCACCAACAGGGCGACGCGGCATGTTGCCCGACATTGAAAATCGACGACCGCTATCGAGTCGAGGGCGGCAAGCTCATCGGTATAACTAAGCAAGTCACCCTGTCAGCACCCTTCTTGCATCAGTGCCGTTCACGATGTTGAGCCGCTTCCTCAAGGACCGCACCCGCCTACAACTGGCCGACGAGCGCGAGTGGCTCGGCAAGTTGCAGCTTGCCCTGGCGCGCTTCGACGTGCCACCCGAGGAAAAAGCCACGCTCGACCGATCGATCGCACAGCTCGACCGCTTGTTTCTGCTCGTCGTCATTGGGGAGTTCAACGCCGGCAAGAGTGCGTTTGTCAACGCGCTGGTAGGGGCGCGCGTACTCGAGGAAGGCGTGACGCCGACGACCACCAAACTCCAGATTTTGCAGTATGGCGAAACCAGCGGCCGTCATGCCGACCCGTCCGGGGCCGACGTCATCACCGCGCCGGTGGCGCTGCTCGAAGACCTCAATGTCGTCGACACACCGGGCACCAACGCCATCTTCCGCGAGCACGAGCGATTGACCAGCGAGTTCGTGCCACAGGCCGACCTGGTGCTGTTCGTGACGTCCGCCGACCGACCGTTTACCGAAAGTGAGCGGTCGTTCCTGCAGAACATCAAGGACTGGGGCAAGAAGATCGTTGTCGTCATCAACAAGATCGATCTGCTGGAGCGCCAGGAAGAGCGCGACCAGGTGCGCGAGTTCGTGGCCGACAACGCCAGCGGGCTGTTTGGCACCGCCCCGGAAATATTTCCGGTGTCGGCGCGCCGCGCGCTCCGGCGAAAGCTGGCCGCGACCGCGACTGCCGACTTCAGCCCCGCTGAATTGGCGCCCGTGTCTGGCGACCGCTTCGACGACCTGGAACGCTATGTGGCGACCACCCTCGATGAAAAGGAACGCCTGCGGCTCAAGTTGCTGAACCCGATCGGCATCGGCAGCCGACTGATCCAGACGACCAGGAGCACCATCAAGGGTCGCAACGAGGTACTGCGGGCAGACCTGCAGACGATCGAGGACATCGACCAGCAGCTCGATGTCTACCGCACCGATTTATCGCGCGAGTTCGAATTCCGTCTCGCAGAGATCGACAACGTTCTGCAGCAGTTCGAAAACCGCGGCATGGCGTTCTTCGACGATACGCTGCGCATCGGACGCTTCCCGGACCTCATGAACAAGTCGCGCATTCAGAGGGAATTCGAGCGACAGGTCGTCGCCGACGTGCCAAAGCAGATCGAGCAGCAGGTGCAGGACGTCATCGACTGGATGGTGGCCAGCGAACTGCGTCAGTGGCAGGTGGTCACCGAGCATGTCAGCCGCCGAGCCCACGCCCACGAGGGCCGAATGGTGGGGGGCGAAGCCAGCGGCTTCCAGTACGACCGCCAGAAATTGATCAACACGGTGGGCCGTGCCGCCAACAACGCTGTTGAAAGCTATGAC
>JACCSI010000691.1 GCA_013813075.1 Acidobacteriota bacterium
CGACGACGACGCCGTCGAAACCGCGTCGTGAGAAGGCGTCCGCGGCGGCGCGAAAGACGGCGGTACGGGTCGCGCCGGCATCGGTATCACGTCGGGGCCCGCCGCGTTTTGCCGTTCTGGGCACCGAGCGTGGCCGGCGGTGCGCGGCCCGAGGCCGCAAAGGCTTGACCGGCATTCTGATTAACTAAATAGTTAGTTAACACAACGTCCGATGTCAAGCGGTTCCCGTTTATGCTCGGAACGACGTGAAAATTATCCTTGCCGGCGGTTCCGGGTTTCTGGGACGCGCACTCGCCACGCGGCTGCAGCGCGACGGGCACGCGGTCACCAATCTCAGCCGCCACCCGCGCCCGGGTGTGGACGCGGACCTCCCGTGGAAGCCCGATGGCACTGCCGGCCAATGGGCGACCGCGCTCGACGGCGCCGATGCCGTTATCAATCTCGCCGGAGCCGGTATCGCTGACCACCGCTGGACCGAGGAGCGGAAACGCACCCTGCGCTCCAGTCGCGTGCTCGCGACACGCAGCGTGGTCACCGCCATCCGGCAGGTTGCGCGGCCGCCAGCGCTGCTCGTCAACGGATCCGCCGTCGGCTACTACGGCGCGCGCGGCGCCGAGGTCGTCACCGAGGCCACATCGCCCGGCGCTGACTTTCTATCGGACCTGTGCGCGGAATGGGAGCGCGAGGCCGAACAAGCGTCACCAGTGCTACGGGTCGCGCTGCTACGGACCGGCCTGGTATTGCATCCGCAGGGCGGTGTGCTCGAAAAAATCCTGCTGCCGTTCCGCATCGGCGTCGGCGGCCGGCTTGGATCCGGCAGCCAGTACATGCCGTGGATCCATCTCGATGACTGGGTAGAGATGGTGGTGTGGTTGATCGCGAACCACACGGCGCGCGGGGCCTTCAACGCCACCGCGCCGACCCCCGTGACCAACGCCGAGTTCACGCGCGCGCTTGCCCGCGCCGTACACCGGCCGGCGTTTCTGCCCGTGCCTGGATTCGGATTGCGCCTCGCATTAGGCGAATTCGCCAACTCGGTTCTCGTCGGCCAGCGCGCCATCCCCGCGCGCGCCGCAGAGTTGGGATTTGAGTTCCGATTCCAGACGATCGACGCGGCCTTGGCCGATCTGCTGCGCTGATCACCTGCGGACCAGGCCTGGTGGCTTCGCGCGACGACGCGGGCCACGCCCTCGCCGTGCGCGAGAAGAGCAGGGTTCCTGCGCGGCCTCTGTGGCCAAGCGTGATCAGAGGAAGTTCGGCGCGCCGGATTTGAAGTCGGCGCCGAGGATCTGGACCGAATTCGCACCCAGCCAGTTGTCGATGACCTTGGCGTAAACCGAGCGGAAGTCCGTCTCGTATTTCACGTCGGCGGCGTTGTTCTCCAGCGACTGGTTGCCCGCGTCCTGGCGCAGATCAGCGGCGGTGCCGTAGATGCCGCCGCGTACGCCGCCACCGAGCGCCATCATCACGCCCGCGGCGCCGTGATCGGTGCCGATACTCCCGTTCTCGCTGATGCGCCGCCCAAACTCCGAGAACACGACGACCAGCGTCGAGCCCAACATACCCTGGTTGTTCAAGTCCTGATAAAACGAAAGCACGCTGTCGTTGAGCGTCGCCATCAGGTTGACGTACGCGCCCTGATTGGCGCCCTGTCCGGCATGCGTATCGAAGCCGCCGGTCTGCACCCAGAACACCTTGGTGCCAATGCCGCGGTTCATCGCCCCGGCGACCGCACGCAGCGCCTGCCCCAGGCCGTTATTCGGGTAGGTCAGCGTCGGAGCGTACGAGGCCACACGGGCAACCTGATCCAGCGTGCCGAGCGCTGCCTGCGCGGTGGAGTTGACAAACGCGAGATGCGGACGATCGACCGGCAGGTGCGACGAGATCTTGGTGGCCGCAGTCCGCTCGAGCGTGGCCTCAGTGCCGCTGTTCGGACTGGCAAAGCTGTAGGTCACGGGATTGGTGATTGCCGGTACTCCGACGTTGCGCGCCATCAGCGCACGCGGGGTTTCCCGTGTCGTATTCCAACCGACCAGCGGATCGACCGGCGACGGCAATGTGTCCAGGTAGCGGCCGAGCCACCCCGTGCCCTGTGAATTGGTCGGGTTTGCCGTTCCCCAGATGTCCAAGCCCTGGAAGTGCGACCGGCTCGAATTCTGATATCCGGTGCGCTGGATGATGGCGAGTCGGCCTTCGTCGAATATCGATTTCAAGCCGGTCAGCCGCGGGTGCAACCCGAGCTCATTCTGCGCCGAATCGGTACCGATCTGCAGCACGCTTCCGGCAGGGATACCCAGGGTCGGGCGCCGTGTGTAGTATGCGGCATCGCGGTACGGCACCAGCGTGCTCAGCGCATCGTTGCCGCCACCGAGATACAGCACGACGAGATTGCGCGACGGCGCGGCCTGTTGCGCAAACGCCAGCTCGCCCAGGAACTGCGGCGCGGCGAAACCAACCGTGAACGCCGATACGCCGCCTTTGACGAATTGCCGTCTGGTGAACTTCATGGCGTCTTAGTTGAATTGGAACTCGGAGGTCGAGACGATCAGGCGCGCCAGGCCGGCGCCCTTGTTGTTCAACTGCGTCTCGTTGCCCGTCCATGCCCCGCCCCCACGCGCGTACTCGAGCAACGCGTTGTAGATGTCGGCAGAGATCGGCGCATAAGTGAAGTGGTTCAACATGTAGTCGACGACGCGATCGGCCGATTGGCGATACGGCTGCAGCTCGCGGCCAAGGTTGAATTTCTGATTGCCCATGAGCGTCGCCGCAAAGTTCATGCGCGACAGCATCGACGCCGTCGAAAACCACTCGGGACCAAGCCCCCAGCCGTTGACGTCTGGCGGCTCGTACAACGATTGCCCCATGTTGGCAAGCGGCGTCATTGCCGCGTCAACCGACAGCCCGTTCCAGCCCGTTTCCTTGATGGCCCGCACCACGAACTCGATTGGCCACGAGTAGCGTTGAAACGGTGATTGCAGGAAGGCCTCCGACAGAAACAGCGCCCGGAGCACAGGCTTGATGTTGCCGTCCTGCTGCATGTAAATATTAGCTAGCCCGCTGACCACCTGCTCGTCAGGGACCCTGAGCTCGGTGATGAAATACGAGTAGAGTCGCCGCACCAGACGGTGCGCCGTGGCCGGATGGCGAGCGAGCCCGGCAATCAGGTCGAACCCGTCCTGCATGCCCTGCGCTTGCGGGCGCGCTGGAATCGTCTTACCACCGTCGGGATAAATCGCGAACGTAAATTCCTTGGCGTTGACGTCGTGATTACCGGCGTTGAACACGAAATCGTATTGCGACGTCTCGACGCTGGTCCGATCGCCCCCGAGTTGCAGGCCCCAGCCGGTAAACACTCGCGCCGCTGCCACGACATCGGCCTCGGTGTAGTGCCCGATGCCAAGCGTGAACAGCTCGAGAATTTCGCGACCGAAGTTTTCCTGCGGACGCAGCCGCGTATTCAGCCGGCCGTCGAGCCACACCAGCATCGCGGGGTCGCGCGCCATCTCGATCAACAACTCGCGGAAGTTGCCGACCGCAAATTTGCGGAACTTCTCGTATTGGCCGTGCGCACTGCCGGCCCCCTGGTCGGGCCGTCCCGCCATCAGCTTCGTCGCGTGAATCGATCCGTAGGTACCGTTGACCTTGCTGTACGCGGTCGCGAAATGGTTGTGCCAGAACAGCGCCATCTTTTCCTGCAACGGCCGTGGGCTGTGCACCATCCGGAACAACTCGCGCTGCCGCGCATCGTTGATGACGGTGTTGGGGGCGAACTGACCACGCGTGGTCACCGCGACGTATTCAGGATTGCCAATGTTGGCGTCGACGTCCGTGACCTCCTGCTCGTAATTGAGCAGGTAGTCGACCAGGTGACCGGGCGCCCACCCTGAGAACCGCTCCAGGTCCTGAGAGCTCGCGCCGAAGGTCATTCGACGAAACACATGTTCGAGAGTACGGTCACCCCTTGGCATGGCACCTTTCGTAGGAGAGACGCTAATACTACCTGATCCCTGGTGCCTTTCCTAAACTGACCAGATTTGCCATCAGCCTGTAGGCGCCGTCAGTGCCGGCCGGAAGCTGGCGCCAGAGCCCGAGGCCGACATAGATCCAGCGGCCCTGGCCCACTTTGGCCTCGACCAACGCGCCGCGCTTGACACCCTTGTTGTACGGAAAGGGATCCTCGAGCTCGAGGAGATCGACAATCTGAGGGTCGCGGCCGGCGGTATCAAAAAAGTACAATCCTCGCTCCTGCCGCCATCCCTTCCAATCGGCGTCAATGATGCGGTTCGGCGTCGTGAACACCGGGTGCTGCGGCTGCAGAACACGCACCACCGAATTTTCATCCGTGACGCGATCGCGGCCGACCTCGCCGGGAAACGGACCATACTGCGCGTCGTTGAATTCGAACTTGTTGTAATTGACGATGACCGTCCCGCCGGCGCCCGCATACTCGATCAGCCGCTGATTGTTGGCGCGAAGGTCCGCTCGCCGTTCGTAGGCGCGGACACCCGTCATCACGACGTCAAATCGATTGAGATCCGCGCCCGCGAGGTCGTCAGCGGTCAACAGCTCCACGCGAGCACCAAGCTGTTCGAGGGCGGGCGGGACTTCGTCGCCCACACCCATTACGTAGCCGATGGTCAAGTTGGGTTTCACCCGAACGTCCAGCGTCTTGACCATGAGCCCCGCCGTACGAAGCACATGCCGCCGGGTGGTGTGCGGATACTCCACGACCTGATAACCCTCGCCATAGCGCGTCGTCCCCTCGATGATGTGAGCCTTGACCACGAGATTGCCTGGCGTCACCGACGCCGGCGCCGTGACGCGGAACCGCACCGTGACCGCTTCGTCTTGCCGTGTGAACGCGATCGGTGCGCGGGCAGGTTCTGACGTCCAGCCGTGCGGCAACTCGAGCTGCGCGACGGCGTTCGCCGCCGCTGGCGAGTGATTGATGACGGTCATGCGCACATCGCGATCGGTGCCGCGTGCGGTCGCGGGTGACACGCTTTGCGGCACTACGGCAATCTCAGGCGACACGCTCACCGCAAACTTCGGGACGACGTGCAGCTCGCCGCGTTTTTCGCCGCTGAAGATGTTGCCTTCGGACCGGAACTGAACGGGGA
>JACCSI010000694.1 GCA_013813075.1 Acidobacteriota bacterium
GGACGACGACGAGGGCGGACTTTGTTCTGTGGGTTGGCGACCTGACCGATGCGGTGACGGTGCACGCCGCCTCCCCGCAGCTGCACTACGATTCGGCCGCCGTTGGCGGCGTGATCACTCGCGATCAGATCGAGGGGCTGCCCCTGAACGGTCGCAGCTTTCTGGAGCTCGCCAAACTCGAACCCGGGGTGCAATCGCCAACCGGCGCCAATCGCAATCGCACAGTGGTGCCGATTCTGGGTGCGCCGGCGTCCAATGTTGGTGGCGCCCGCTACACAGTCGATGGCGGCAGCGTCACGTCAATCGGGCTTGGCGGCTCGCAGATGGGTCTCTCGCAGGAAGTCGTACAGGAGTTTCAGGTGTCAACCGTGAACTTTGACCTGTCGACCGGTATGACCGACGCAGGAGCGATTAACGTCGTCACGCGCGGTGGAGGCAATAAGTTTCAGGCCACCACGTTCTATTTCTTTCGCGATCATAATCTGGCTGCGTATCCCGCTCTTCAGCGCGACGCGAACAATTCCGATCCGTTCTTCCAGCGTCAACAGTACGGCCTCGCGGTCGGTGGCCCGATCCGCCACGATCGCATCTTCTTTTTTGGAAGCTGGGAGCGCAACGATCAACGTGCCGTTACCGCAACCACCCTCCTGGCGCGAGACTTCTCTCACTTGAATCGAATTACCGCGAGCCCATTGTCTGGTGAGCTCTTCAGCGTCCGGCTGGACGCAAAAATCAGCAATGCCCACACCGTATTTGGCCGCCACTCGTTCGATGCCAGCCGGGCCTTTGGACCCGCAGCGATCAACAGTGGGTCGCCGAACGCGTATCCCTCCAACTGGAACCGGGTCGCGGCCCGAGGCGATCAGACGCTGATCGCGCTCACGAGCGTGCTCCGCCCGACGCTGGTCAACGACCTCCGATTCTCTTCCTTCGCGGTCCGATCGAGCATCGGTGCCCCTCGCGAGCAGGATTGTGAGCGATGTCTCGGGCTGGGCGCGCCGTCGATCAACATCCTGCAGACCGGTGTCCTGATCGGACACTCGACGGCGATCGAAAATCTCGGGCGCCGGTTCCATCTGAATCACTCCATGACCTGGCAGCGGAGCGCGCATCGCGCCCGCTTCGGTGTCAGCTGGGAGCACAACCGCCTGCGAGATTCCACCTGGGCCAACGACCCTGTTGCGATCACCCTGTTCTCGCCCGACCGCGTCCGCGCCTATAACTCGCAGCCGGGCGTGTTGGCGGCGCAGCGAATCCCTTTGCCAGCGGCATTCCGCACTATCGATGACATACTCCGCCTGCCGCTGCATAGCATTTCGGTGGGAATCGGCGACGCGGGCGTGCCTCAGGCGAACGGAGGTCCGATCCGAAGCTGGAACACTGTCTGGTTATACGCGGAGGACGCGTGGCGCCTGCATCAACGCCTGACGGTGACGTACGGGTTAGGGTGGGGCATCGATACGGTCCTCAATCACGATCTACGTAAACCGCTCCTCCTCGCACCGCTCCTTGGGGAGGACGGTCTGGGACCGACTCGAAACAACTGGACGAACCTCGCGCCCGTTGTCGGTCTGGCGTGGACCGCTTCATCGAACAGTACGACAGTGGTTCGCGCGGGCGCGGGCCGTTTCTATCGGCCATACGGCCTGACGACCAGCCTGGACGCAGAGCGGGTCGCGTTAGGTCGGCCAGGTCTCGGCCGTCATAATTTCCTGGGAAGCTCCATCTTGAATTCGATGCCAGGCATTCCCAATTTGCCTGTCGGAACACCTCTCGATTTTCGGAACGCGCCAACACTCTTTACCGGCGCCGATCTGCTGGCGCTACTTCCCGCGATCCGGGCTGGCCTCGCCAAGCGTTTGGCGAACACCGACCCGACCTTGCAACAGATTCAGATCACCAAACAGGCGACCCCTGCGATTTTTCCCAGTGAAGTCCCAAATCCATCGGCCGTGCACCTGAATTTGGGCGTTCAACGGGAGCTGGCTCAAGGCTTGGTGGTGAGTGCCGATGTCGTGCACCGCCACTTTGTGAACGTACCGCAAGCAGGCGGTTCTATCGACGTCAACCACTTCAATAGTGTTCGTGGAGCGGCCGTGCCCGAGTGTGCGGCAGCCGAAGCTGATGACCCGACGGCGCTGTGCTCGCTGGGACCGATCAATGTGCACAAGGCTCCTTACCGCTTCACCTACAAGGGTCTCCTGGTCCGAGTCGAGCAGCGTTTCTCCAAGAGATTTCAGGCTCTCGGCTCGTATG
>JACCSI010000724.1 GCA_013813075.1 Acidobacteriota bacterium
GCGCGCCACATCCCGTGGATCGCGGCGCAGGCCATCGACCTCGTGGTTCATCTTGCGCATGACGCCTGCGGTAATGCGCCCGGCAAGGCCGCGAATCGCCGCATCCAGCGCCGGATACCGCAGCAGCGTCGAGCGACGGACCACCGGCACCGCGTCATAGGGTGGGAAGTACGCGCGATCGTCGGCCAGTTGCGCCAACTCGAGTGCCTGGATAAGACCGCTCGTGGCGTCGCCGGCAGTGACGTCGATTTCCCCAGCCGCAACCGCGCGGTAAATGAGGTTGAGGTCCATCACCCGTGGCGCGTCGCGGAAGCGCAGGCCATAGGCGCGGGCCAGCCCGGCAAACCCGTCCGGACGCTCGAGAAATTCGTAACCGAAGCCGGCGCGCCACGACGGCGCGACGCGAACGAGATCGCTGATCGTGATCAGTTGATGATCGCGCGCAGCGGCGGCGCGCACGAGGATGGCAAACGTGTTGTTGAAGCCCATGCCGGGCATCATCGTGATGCCGCGCCCGGCATATTCATCGCGCACCCGGGCGGCGACCGTTGCAGCCTCCGACACAGGTTGATTGAATAGTGCCGTCAGCGCAGTCCCGGTGTACTCGACGTACAAATCAATGTCACCGCTGCGCAGCGCTTCGTCACACACCAGCGTGCCGCCGAGATTCAACCGGCGCTCGACCGAGAGTCCCGTGTCGCGCTCGATCACTTGCGCCAGCAGCTCGCCGAGGATGACCTGCTCGGTGAAGTTCTTCGAGCCAACGACAATGGCGGCTGCGGGCGCCGCCTTGAAGATCCAGGCGGCGGCGACGGCCACGACCACGCCAATCACCAGTACGGCACCGCGTAGCTGTCGGGAGCCTCTGCGTCGGTCGACTGCGCGGGAGACGAGCGCCAGAAATCCGTCGGCGGACAACGCCAGCACGGCGGCAGGCAGCGCACCAGCGAGGATCACAATCGGATCCACCATCGCGAGACCGCGGAAGATATAGTCGCCGAGTCCGCCGGCGCCAATCGCCGACGCAATCGTCGCCGTCCCCACCCCGATGACGGTGGCGACGCGGACCCCCGCCACAATCGCGGGGAGCGCCAGTGGCAGTTCCACGCGACGCAGCACTTGTCCGCGCGTCATGCCCATCGCCACGGCGCATTCCAGCACTGCCCGGTCAAGACCCTGCAGTCCAGAGACAGTCGTGCGGACGATTGGCAGCACCCCATACACGGTGAGCGCGACCAGCGCTGTCCGCGTGCCGATCCCACCAATCAGCGGCAGCGGGATCAGGAAGCCAAACAGCGCCAGGCTCGGGACGGTCTGCGCCAGGTTGGCCAGCCCGACAAGCGGCCGGGCCATTGTCGGGCGCCGTGCGGCAAAAATTCCGAGCGGGATGCCAATCGCCGCGGCGATCAGGGTTGATACCGCGACGAGGACGATGTGCTCGCCGAGCCGCGCCAGCATTTCGGCGCGATGGCCGGCGACGAACGTGATGAACGCACTCATCCGAAGCGGGTCTCCACCAACGTCCTGACGTGAGGATCACTGGACTCGACGAGCACTGCCGGAGTCGAGCAGGCAATCATGCGGCCCTCATGCAGCACCGCAACACGTTGCGCGAGGGCGAACGCCTCGGCGAGATCATGCGTCACGAGCAGCACCGAGCGCGGCTGACTCGCGTGAAGACGCTGGAATTCGCGGTGCAACTCGGCACGGGTCACCGGATCGAGCGCGCCAAACGGCTCGTCCATCAGCAGTACGGGCGGATCTGCGGCAAGCGCGCGGGCAAGGCCAACGCGTTGCCGTTGCCCGCCGGACAGTTCGTCGGGCCAGCGCGCGCGGAACTCGGCGGCGGCGAGGCCGACGAGCACCAGCAGTTCGTCGACGCGTGCCGCCGTGCGCGCCGCCTCCCAGTTCAGCAGCCGTGGGACGACGCTGATATTTTCGGCGACCGTGAGATGAGGGAACAAGCCGACGTCCTGGATGGCATAGCCGGTCTGGCGCCGCAACGCCGTCTCGTCCCAATCATCGACGGCCTTGCCGGCCACGCGCACCGTTCCGGCATCGGCATGGAGCATGCGGTTGACCAACCGCAACAGTGTCGTCTTGCCGCTCCCGCTCCGCCCGACCAGCGCCACGACCTCGCCTGGGGCGACACGCACGGAGACCCCCTTGAGGACGGCTTGCCGGCCTCGGCTCGCGTGGACGTCCTGAAATTCAATCACCCGATCCTGCCTTCGCGCGTCAGCCGCACCGCGGGCTCCACGTTGGTCGAGGCTACCGCCGTCCGCCAATGCTCGATCGACGCCGCCTCCGTGATCCAAGCCCGCACGCGCCGATCAAAGACCGACAAACCCGAGCAGGCTGAAGGCCGGGTAAATGTGCCGACGCTCGTCGAACTCGATCCCGCCGCTCCTGCGAATCATGCGCGCTTCCACGCGCGCGCCGACGGCGCGGCGCGTTCGCTGGCCGCCCGAGATCCAGTAGCGGATCCCTCCGCCGAGATGAATGGTGTGGCCAGTTTCCACCCGCAACCGGCCCTCGTGGAGTTGGCGCAGATACCCGCCGCCACCGATGACGTACGGGCGGATCCGCGAGCCCCACTTCACACGTGGAACCTGGTAGAGGCCGCTGACATCAACCGTGTACTGCGTCGTGGTGCCGGCGATGGACGAGACCGCGCCGGCCTCGACGTCCTGCGAGACGGCGATCGCCAAGTTTGGCTTGGCATACGTCCCGCCGACCTCGACCGCCAACAATCGCGTCAGCGCCACCGCCACGCGCACGTCGGCGCCAATCGTGCGATCGAATTCCGACTCGGCGCGCAGAAGCGTAAATGGCGCGGGCGCGCCGATGGCATTGCGGCGTAGTTCGGCGGTAATGTCGCCCACGGCCAGTCCACTGCTGCCGAACAATCCGGCTGACGCGACCACGTGTTTCGGGCGGAACGCCGGGTCGGGTCCCTGCGCCTCGGCGACGCCGGCACTCACGACCGGTAGCAGCAGGGCGATGAGCACGCGCACCGGCGAGATCACTTTGCCCTCACTGGGACAGTAATCGGATCAGCACCACCACCGGCTGGTGCGATCACAATACGGGCCCCGTATGCCACCTGGAAGTCGACATCGATTGGGCCGCTGAAAAAGCTGTCCGTGTCCGCATCGTCGAGAGGCTCGACACGCACGAGATAAGTGCCCGGACTCACGCCCCCAATGACGAACTCCCCCTCGGCGTTGAGCGTAAAGCCGCCAATGGTGGTGCCGTCCCGCAGGTTGATCGCCACGGCATGCGCACCGAGGACGCCGCGACCGCCTTTGGTGACGAACCCACTGATGCTGCTGGTAGTCTGGTCGAACTGCGTGCCGGGATACAAGTCGCGGATGCCGGCCCTGTCGTCGGGTTGCAAGAGACGATCGGCAATCGCGCCAGGCGAGAACGAGATCGGAAACATGACCGCGCCGGACGCGATCACGCGACGACCATTCGGGCTGAGTTCCGTTTCGCCGATGGCTGAATGTCCGAGTCCAAGCAGGTGGCCAATCTCGTGCAGCGCGACCGACTCGAGGTCGATGCGCCCGGCTTCGCCCGCCGCCGCCACTGACCAATCGAACCGCGTGTTGAAGAAGACATCGGCTTCACGGATTTCGCCCGTCCTCGAATCCAGCAGAAAGCTGGTCGCGGCCAATACCCGGTCCAGCTCGGGGCGATCGAGAAAGCCAAAGGTGGTGCGCTGATCCTGCGTCCCCGGCGGCGCAATCGTCATCCCCTGGAACTGGCTCCGTACCGTCGCATCCGAAACCGCCTGCCAGCTCGCAAACGCGAGTCCGACAGCATCGCGCAGTTGCGTGGCGCTCACATTCGGGATGCCGCGCTCGGTGATGAAATACGGCACCGGCCCACTCC
>JACCSI010000727.1 GCA_013813075.1 Acidobacteriota bacterium
GGCCTGGAGGCCACGGCCAGTAGCGCCAGATCCCGGGGCGTCACGGCGGCTGCGGCCAATGCTTGCTCGATCTCCGCGGGCAGTCGCTCGCCGTGCGTCCGGCCAGCGTCGCCCCGCACCGTCGCCAGCACGCGGTCGTCATCGCAGACTGCGACGCTGCCCGCACGAGTGGTGGTATCGAGCGCCAGGATGAGCACGGCGGTATGATCGTATCCCGTTGTCCCAGCCGCCTGAAACTCCCGTCACGCCAGTTCCGTTTCCGGCCCCCGCCAACCTGACGCCGGCCATGCGGCAGTACTTCGACGCCAAGCGGCAACACCGCAACGCCATCGTGTTTTTCCGAATGGGCGACTTTTACGAGATGTTCTACGAGGACGCGCTGGTCGCCTCGCGCGCCCTCGAGCTGACGCTGACGTCGCGATCGAAGGATGCGGCGGGAACCGCGGTGCCGATGTGCGGCATTCCCTATCACGCCGCCGATGGCTACATCACGCGGCTGGTGAAGAAGGGGTACCGAGTCGCCATCTGCGAACAGGTCGAAGACCCGCGTAAGGCCAAGGGTGTGGTCAAGCGCGAGGTCGTGCGAGTGGTTTCACCCGGCACACTGACCGACGCGTCATATCTCGAGGCGAAGGAGCCGGCATTTCTGATGTCCGTGTTTCCGGCCAAGGACGCTGGATACGGCGTGGCTCTTGTCGATCTGTCCACCGGCGAGTTCAGCGTTGCCGAGTATGCTGGGGCACAGGGTCTGCAGGCACTGCGAGACGAAATTTGCGTGTTGCAGCCGCGGGAGATCGTGATCGCCAACGGCCACGACATTGCGTCGTGGATTCCTGAAGTGGCGCAACGCGGACTTGCCGTAACCGAGATCGACGGCTGGCATTTCGAGATGGAGACGGCACGGCAAACGCTCCTGGAGCAGCTGCGCGTCAGCCACCTCGAAGGGTTTGGGCTCGAACGACGGCCGATCGCGGTGTGCGCCGCCGGTGCGCTGATCCGCTACCTCCGCGAGACGCAAATGGCGGACCTCGCGCACGTGCGCACGGTGCGGCTGAAGGAATCGGCCGACTGTCTGCGCATCGACCCGACCACGCTCGAGCATCTCGAGGTCGTGGATTCCATGAAAGGCGGCCGGCCAGGCTCGCTGCTGCACGAAATCGACCGCACCATCACGCCCATGGGCGGCCGGATGCTGCGCTCGTGGCTGTTACGGCCGCTCGTCGCGCTGGAGGCCATTCGCGATCGGCTCGACGCCGTCGAAGAGCTTGCCTACCGTACGACGGATCGCGGCAAGCTGCGGGAAACGCTCAAGACGGTTCAAGACCTCGAGCGCCTGACCGCGCGCGTGGCGTTGTCGTCGGCGGGCCCCCGTGATCTGGTCGGCCTGCGACAGTCTCTGGCTGCCGTTCCCCGGGTCCGCGCACTCCTGACCCAGTGCCAGGCGCCGCTGGTCAAGAGTCTGCTCAGCGAGCTTGACGATCTGGCCGACGTTCGTGAGCGCATCGAGCGCACCATCCAGGACGAATCGCCGGCGCTGGCGCGGGACGGCGGGTTCGTTCGCGACGGCGTCGACCATGAAGTCGACGATCTGCGCCGCATCTCTCGTTCCGGCAAACAGGTCATCGCCGAGCTCGAGGCGCGCGAGCGGGCGCGCACCGGCATCACGTCGCTGAAAGTGCGCTTCAATCGCGTGTTTGGCTATTACATCGAAATCTCGAAGTCGAACCTGCACGCAGTGCCGGCCGATTATCAACGTAAGCAGACGATTGCCGGTGGCGAGCGGTTTGTTACTCCGGCACTGAAGGAGTACGAGGAAAAGGTGCTGGGCGCCGACGAACGCATTGTCGAGCGCGAACTGGAGCTATTCGAGGCGCTGCGTCAGGCTGTTTCCGCCGAGGCGCCGCGCGTGCTCGATACGGCCCGTGCACTGGCGTCACTTGACGTGCTGGCGGGTCTGTCCGAGACGGCGATGGTTTGCAACTACGTCAAGCCGATGGTGGGCGATGGGCACGAGCTGATGGCCGTGGACCTGCGTCATCCGGTGGTGGAACGGCTGGCGGCGGGTGCGTTTGTACCCAACGACGTCACCTTGAATGACTCGACGCATCAACTCGTGGTGTTGACCGGGCCCAACATGGGCGGCAAGTCCACATACTTACGACAGGTCGCGCTGCTCTGCCTGCTGGCCCAGTCGGGCTCATTCGTCCCGGCGCGCGAAGCCAGGATTGGGGTCGTGGACCGCATCTACGCACGTGTCGGGGCATCGGACAACATTGCCCGTGGCCAGTCAACGTTCATGGTTGAAATGCAGGAAACGGCGCACATCCTGAACGGCGCCACCGCCAGGAGTCTCGTGGTGCTGGATGAAATTGGGCGCGGCACTGCGACCTACGATGGACTCAGCATCGCCTGGGCTGTTGCCGAGCACCTGGCGACGAACGACCGCGCGCGTCCGAAGACGCTGTTTGCCACGCACTATCACGAACTCACCGACCTCGCCGACGCGCTGCCGGGCGTCGTCAACGCCCATGTCACGGCCCGCGAATGGAAGGATGAGATTGTCTTTCTTCACAAGATTCTTCCGGGGCGGTCGGATCGAAGTTACGGTATCCAAGTGGCGCGTCTCGCCGGACTGCCGCCCGCGGTGATTGCGCGTGCCAGAGACATTCTGACGTCGCTCGAACACGACGAACTGACCCGCGGTGGGCGGCCGGCCCTGAGTGGCGCCCCACCTGCGCCGCAACAACAGCTCGGATTGTTTCACTCGCTGGCGTCGGAATCAGATGAGCGTCTGAAAGACCGGATTCGTGAACTGGACCTCAATCGCATGACCCCACTCGAGGCGCTGCAGTTGTTGTCGGACCTCAAAAAGGACCTGGCATGAGCGCACCCTTCGCGGCGGCAGCGAGTCACGCAGCAAAACGCCGTGAAATCTGGGCCACGCACAATCTTCGTGTCCACCTCTGTGCGTCCCTCGGTCTCTGTGGCCTGTTCGTCGCAGCCTGCACCGAGCGGCCAGTGGCCGATCCGGACGTTCTCACGCTCGCGGTCTTTGCCTCCCCGAATAATTTTGATCCGCGCATCGGTACCGACGAGGTGTCGCAGAAGGTGTATCAGCTGGTCTTCGACACCCTGCTCACACTTGACGACCAGCTGCGAGTGGCGCCCGGTCTCGCGACGCGCTGGGAACAGCCCGACGACAACACGTTCGTGGTGCACCTCCGCTCCGGCGTGACGTTTCACGACGGCCGCGCTTTGACAGCCAGCGACGTCGCCTACACATTCAACAGCCTGATCGATCCCGCGTTTGTGTCCGCGCGCCGCGGCGCCTATGCCGTGCTGGACCGCGTCGAGGTCGTGGACACCGACACCGCGCGATTCGTGTTGAAGGAGCCGTCGGGGTCGTTTGCGATTCAGTTGGTGCTGCCAATTATTCCTGACGGGTCCGGTGCCGAGTTACGGACCGCGCCGATCGGAACCGGGCCGTACCGGTTCGTGTCGTACGCGGTGGACGATTTTCTCGAGCTTGCGGCGTTTGAGCACTACCACGGCGGTCGGCCGCGGAACGCCGGCGTGTTGCTGAAAATCGTGCCCGACGAAATCATGCGCGGTCTGGAGCTGAAAAAAGGCACCGTTGATCTGATCGTCAACGACATCAACCCCGACACCGTTGAGCAGTTTCGCGGTGACGGGTCGAAGCAGATCATCGCGGCCACTGGGACGGATTATGCGTA
>JACCSI010000012.1 GCA_013813075.1 Acidobacteriota bacterium
ACCCCGGGTGGTTCAGTGGCTCACCGAAGATGACGCACGCCATCAAACCGAGAATGCCGATGACGGTGGCTTCGACGACCCGCCCCTTTCGCCAGACATACATGTAAAAGCCCATGAAGATGGCGAGCGGAATCGTCATCGCGATCGTGAACGTGCCCCACGGACTCTCCGCGAGCGCATTGACGACGACGATGCCCAGGCCGGCAATGGCGATGACGACGATGAACAGGATGGCAATCGCGCCGGCAAACCAGGCGACGGGACCAATCTCGTCGCGCGTGATCTCCGCCAGCGACCGCCCTCCTCGCCGGACCGAGGCCCACAGGATGACGAAGTCGTGCACGGCACCTGCCAGCACGCAGCCCGCGACCAGCCAGATGAAGCCCGGCGCGTACCCAAACTGCGCGGCCAGCGTCGGACCGATGAGGGGACCGGACCCGGTGATGGCGGCAAAGTGATGGCCGAACAGCACCCATTTCGACGTGGGATAGTAATTATGGCCGTCGTACTTCGTATGCGCCGGCGTGACCCGCGTATCGTCCAGCGCCATGACCTTGGCCGCGATGAACGCGCTGTAGTAGCGGTAGCCGATCACGAAAATGCCGATCGCGGGCAGGATCAGATACAAAGCGTGCATATAGGGACGGGATGATATCAGCACGATCAAACGGCGGGAAGTCTTAGATTGTCAGTAATTTCGGCAATCGGGTGGAGCGACCACGCGACAGGACAGTTAATCCCGTTCATCGTCCGTTATCGCGGACGCTTCGCTGTGGGCCTGTCCTGTGTGGTGCTCACGAACGCCATTGTGATGATGGCGCCGTGGGTGTTGAAAGACGCGGTCGATGATCTCTACGCCGCTGTCACGGATGCCAAACTCATCTTCTACGGCACGCTGATCCTGGGCATTGCCGTCGCCGGAGGGCTCGCACGGTTTGCCGCCCGGCGGATCCTGATCGGCGCCTCACGGAGCATCGAATACGACATTCGCAATGCGTTTTACGCCCACCTGCAGCGCCTGCCGCTTTCGTACTTCCATGCGAACCGCACCGGCGATCTGATGTCGCGCGCGACCAACGACCTCAATGCCGTCCGCATCATGGTCGGTCCCGCGGTGATGTATGCCTTCAGCACGGCGCTCACCTTTCTGGTCGCGCTGGCGTTCATGTTTTCCCTGAACCCCCGGCTCACGCTGCTCGCGCTGCTGCCATTGCCGTTGGTGACGGTCGCGGCGCGCTACTTCGGCCGGGTGATTCACGAGCGCTTCGAGAAGATCCAGGCGCAATTGTCCGACATCAGCGCCGTGACGCAGGAGGCGCTCGCGGGTGTGCGCGTGGTGCGCGCTTACCGGCAGGAGGGGCGCGAGACCGAACGCTTCCGCGAGGCCAACCGGCGCTACGTCGAGAGCAATCGCGGCCTCATCCGGTTGCAGGGCGTGTTTTACCCCAGCATGGGGCTCTTCATGGGCATCGCCGAACTGCTGGTGCTCTGGCTTGGCGCGCGCGATGTCATCGCGGGCCAGATGTCGGTGGGCGAGCTGGTCGCCTTCAACGCCTACCTCGCGATGTTGTCGTGGCCGATGATCGCGTTCGGGTGGGTGACGAACATGGCGCAGCGCGGGCGCGCGTCATGGGGACGGATGCTCGAGGTGCTGGAAGCGGTTCCCGCGATTGCCGATTCCGCCGCGACGCGAGGTGACGTGCGCGCCGGCGACATCACCGGAGCCGTGGAGTTCCGACACCTGTCGTTCGCGTATCGCGACACGGACGTGCTGACGGACGTCTCCCTAACGATACGCCCCGGTCAAACGGTGGCCATCGTCGGGCGCACTGGGTCGGGTAAATCCACGTTGCTGGCACTGCTCGCGCGGCTGCACGATCCGCCCCCCGGCACGGTGCTGGTGGACGGGATCGACGTGCGCGAGCTGCCGCTCGACGCCTTGCGTGGTGCGATTGGGTTTGTCCCGCAGGAAGTCTTCCTGTTTTCCGACACCATCTCGGAAAACGTGGCGTTTGGGGCGCGTGACGATCAGGACCGGGTGCGCGACGTCGCCGCAATCGCGCAACTGGACAAAGACGTGACCGCGTTTCCGCACGCGTATGAGACTCGGGTTGGAGAGCGCGGTATCACGTTGTCGGGCGGGCAAAAGCAGCGCACGGCAATTGCGCGAGCACTCTACGTCGATCCGCGCATTCTCATTCTGGACGACGCGCTGTCGGCGGTTGATACGCACACCGAGGACGAGATCCTGAAAGCCGTCCGCCAGTTTCGTTCGGGTCGGACCACGTTGATTGTGTCGCATCGCATTTCCACGGTGCGTGATGCCAACCACATCGTCGTCCTGGACGGGGGTCGCATCATCGAGCAGGGCACCCACGAAACCCTGGTGGCGCGTGGTGGCGCCTATGGCGCACTCCACCGCCAACAGTTGCTCGAGGCGGAACTGGCGGCATCGTGATCCACCGCGGCGCCGTCCACGTTCACCGCGCCGCGAATGGAGGGCACCGGTGCGCCCTGTAGCGCCGCCTGGCCGGCGGGGCTCACGGCCCTCGCCCGCCAGGTCACGGTAGTCCAGAGATGACCCACGAAGAAGACGTGCTCGGCAAGGCCTACGACGCACGCTTGATGCGGCGGCTGCTCGTCTACCTGCGCCCGTACCGGCGTTCGGTGCTGGTCGCGCTGGCCGCGATCCTCGCGGGTGCGGCGCTGCAGCTGGTGCCACCCTGGCTCACGCTGCAGGTCATCGACACCTACATTCCGGCGCGCGATCTGGACGGGCTGATGACGATTGGCGCGCTCTATCTGGCGACGCTGGTGGGTGAGTTCCTGTTGGAATACGTGCAGACCACGACCCTGCAGATCACCGGCCAGCGCATCATGTTCGACGTCCGCATGGAGATTTACGCGCACCTGCAGCGGCTCGACATCAGGTTCTATGATCGCAATCCGGTCGGCCGCCTGATGACGCGCGTCACAACCGATGTCGATGCCCTTAATGAGCTGTTCACCTCGGGCGTCGTCTCGGTGTTCGGCGACGTCTTCGCGTTAACCGCGATCATGGGCGCAATGCTGCTGCTCGACTGGCAGCTGGCCCTGGTCGCCTTCGCGGTGATCCCGTTCATCGCCACGGTGACGCAGTGGTTCCGGGTTCACGTCCGCGACACCTATCGTGATGTTCGCACCTGGATCGCCCGCATCAACGCATTCCTGCAGGAGAACATCACGGGAATGTCGACCGTGCAGCTGTTCCGGCGGGAGAAACGAAACTTCTCGCAGTTCGACGAGGTGAATACCGAGCACATGGCCGCCAACGTGCGCGCCATTTTCTACTACGCCGTCTTTCACCCGGCGATTGAGATCCTGACTGCGC
The DNA here is from genome assembly GCA_013813075.1 of Acidobacteriota bacterium. Lineage (GTDB taxonomy): Bacteria > Acidobacteriota > Vicinamibacteria > Vicinamibacterales > UBA2999 > JACCSI01. The sequence goes on from JACCSI010000012.1 coordinate 3,371, forward strand.
TCGCCACAGCGTTGATCCTGTGGTTTGGCGGCGGACGCGTCGTCGACGACACGTTGACGCTGGGCACTTTGGTCGCGTTCATCCAGTATGCGCAGCGCTTGTTCCGGCCGATTCAGGACCTGTCGGAAAAATTCAACGTCCTGCAGGCGGCCATGGCGTCGTCGGAACGCGTGTTTCAGTTACTGGATACGCGGGTAGACATTCGCACGCCCGTCGTCGCGTCTGCCGCTGCGTTGGCGAACGCCGCTGAAGACGCGACGGTCGTGCGGCCACCAGCCGACGTGCACATTGCCTTTGAAAACGTCTGGTTCGCCTACAACGACACCGACTGGGTGTTGCGGGACGTGTCGTTTACTGTGCGGCCCGGCGAGCGGATTGGTGTGGTCGGCGCAACCGGTGCAGGCAAGACGACAATCATCAACTTGCTGCTGCGTTTTTACGATGTCACTAAGGGCCGGATCACGTTCAATGGCGTCGACATCCGCGACCTGGCGCTCGCACAGGTGCGTGGTCTCTTTGGCCTCGTGCTGCAGGACGTGCATCTCTTTTCGGGGTCGATTGCGGCCAACGTGCGCCTTGGTGATGATGCTATTTCGGATGCCGACGTGCGCGCGACGCTGCAGGCCGTGAACGCGGAGGCCTTCGTGGACGCGCTCGGCGGCATCGACGCGGCGGTGGCGGAGCGCGGGGCGACGCTGTCGGTCGGGCAGAAGCAGTTGTTGTCGTTCGCCCGGGCGCTGGCCTTTGACCCGCCGGTGCTGGTGCTCGATGAAGCGACATCGAGCATCGACACCGACACCGAGTTGCTGATTCGCGAAGCGCTCACAGTGCTGATGCGCGGCCGCACCACGATTGCTATCGCTCACCGCCTGTCGACCATCCAGGACATGGACCGCGTGCTGGTGTTTCACAAGGGCGAGCTGCGCGAATCCGGCCGGCATCAAGAATTGCTGGCCGAGCGCGGTATTTACCGACGGCTGTACGATTTGCAATATACGCGCGGCTGATTGCGGCGTGAGTCACCGCGCGAAGGAGGTCGCCCAATGTCGTCC
>JACCSI010000027.1 GCA_013813075.1 Acidobacteriota bacterium
ACGCAAGATCAAGAAACTGCCGCTCGTTGACCGCGACGGCACGCTGATCGGTTTGATCACGGCCAAAGACATCGTGCGGCAGGAGCGGCTGCCGTTCGCCACCCGCGACGCCCACGGGCGGCTGCGCGTCGGCGCAGCGATTGGCGCGAAAGGCGATTATCTCGAGCGCGCGGCCGAGTTGATTCACGCCGGGGTCGACGTCATCGTCATCGACATCGCACACGGGCACTCGATTGTGATGGCGCGCGCGATTGCGGCGTTTCGCGCACGCTTTGGCGACTTCGAGTTGGTGGCCGGCAATGTTGCCACCGCCGACGGTGTCGAGTTCCTGGTCGAACAGGGAGTTAACGCGGTGAAGGTCGGCATCGGGCCGGGCGGAGGATGCACGACCCGCATCACGACGAGCTACGGCGTCCCCCAAATCGAAGCACTGGTCGAGTGTCGCCTGGCGGCTGACACGCAGCATCGAATACCGCTCATCGCCGATGGCGGCGTCAAACGCCATGGTGCCATTTTCGAGGCGCTGTTATTCGGGGGCGACACCGTGATGCTCGGCAGCATGTTCGCGGGCACGGAAGAAACCCCCGGCGAGGTGGTGCAGAAAAGCGTCATGCTGCCCGATTCGCAGAAGGCGGTGAAGGTGCCGTTCAAGGTGCTGCGGGGCATGGCCTCGATTCAGGCGATCCGGGATCGTCTGGATGTCGAGGATGCCGACACCGCGGATGTGGAAGCGCTCGGGTCAGAGGGGACGGAGGTCAGTGTGCCCGCACGCGGCTCGGTGCGTCCGATTATTCAGGATATTCTCCGCCACTTGTGTTCGTCGATCAGCTACTCCGGTGCCAGTAGCCTCGCCGAGATTAAAGCGCTCTTCTGGAAAGATCCGCATCGCTTTCTGATCAAGCTGTCGGCATCGGGGAAACGCGAATCCTACGAACGCTGATCATGCCGTTGAAGGCGGGCGAAAGCCGCGACAAGCCTCCACGGCGGACGGACGTCAGGCGCGCGGGCGTAAGAGCGTCCAACCAAATTGCAGCACGTGCGCGTTGACACCTGGATTGCTCTCCAACCGATTGCCATTGGAGATGTGATGGAAGCGGTAGCTCGCCACGAACGCCTGCTGCGGGCGAATGAAGTAGCGAACACCGTAGGCGAGGTGCGCGGTGAAGTTGGCGGTGGTCGTCCGCTGCGGGACCGGATCTTGCGTCCAGAGTCCGCCCCCTGCGAGTTCCGCGTAGGTCGACAGGCGGCCGCGGCGTTCGAAATTCCATCGCCACACAATCGGCGTCAGTCCCACGCCATAGGTCTTCTCGGGTGCGTATTGGCCGTAGAGCGGCACGACCTCGACGGCCCACTGGAAGCGGCCGCGCAGCGCCCCCGGTCCGATCGGGTCCGTGAGAATACGGCCCCACGAGACCGACTGCAGCAAGTAGTCGTGTCCGGCGACCGAATGGAGCAGCGACACGCCCCATGCCGGTCCCGCCGTGAGCATCCATTCGCTGGTGCCGTTCGCCAGCGCGACCTGCGGTTCGATGAGCGCGGCCGATGATGGTTCCGCGGGCGGTTGCTGGGCGAAGCCAGCCGACAGGAACAGCGGCACCAACGTCAGCGTCAGGAACGTCTCAACTCGCATGCACGCGCGATGCTATCACCGGCGAGCCGCCACGATGGATGCGATGAGCCGTCCGTCGAACTCCCCCTCGCGACTCCTGAGGATGTCGAGCGGTGCCACCAGCCTTCGTAGCTCCCCCTCCTCCAGCAGGAACGCCGGATTGCGCGGGTGACCACGTTGGTCTTGCTTGACGGTGAAGGTCTCGTAAATCAAGACGCCGCCTGGCGCGACGGCGTCCACGAGCAGCGGCATCAGCGCGCGGTGCAGGTAGTTGAAAACGATCACCGCGCCGTAGCGGTGATGCCCCAACGATGGCATCTGCGTCTCGAGATCGAGCACCTCGATCGTGACCTGGCCTGCCAGGTCCCCAAGAGCGCTCGCTGACATCCGCGACAGCGCCGCCGCATCGCGGTCCACCGCGTGCACACGCCATCCCGCGCGGGCGAGGAAGAGCCCGTTGCGGCCGTTGCCGCTCGCCACATCCAGCACCAGGGCGCCGGGCGGTATGAGGTCAACGTGGTCAACCAGCCACGATGCAGGCGTGTTGGTGAGGGAACCGGACGGAGACAACGTCAACTCAGGCAGAGTGGTCATGCACACACTTCGGGTGTATGCCGACGCAAC
>JACCSI010000056.1 GCA_013813075.1 Acidobacteriota bacterium
GCCCAAGCGTGGCGCCGGCGGCTTTCTCGAGCTTGGCCACGTTATCGAGAATCTCCGCCTCGATCTCCGCTGTCAGCTTCTGGCCGATTTGGTACAGATTGCACGCCTGCGTGGAAATCGTCAGTCCCGGCGGTACCGGCAACCCAGCCCTGGTCATTTCCGCAAGGCCGGCGCCCTTGCCGCCAAGCGTGTCTTTCATCGTCCGGTCGCCATCGGCCTTCCCCGTGCCAAAAAAGTAGACGTACTTTTTTGTCCTCGCCTGACGTGCCACCGGGGCCTTTTTCGCAACGCTCTTCTTCGCTACGGTCTTCTTCGCTGTCTTAGGCATGTTTGGTCTGGGAGTCTTCAGGAACAAGTTCCGATACGTCTGCTAACTGCACGATGAGAGCTTCGAGGCGCTTCATCAAGCGGAGCCGTGCGTCGCGCAACGCCGGATCGTCGGCCATCACCAGCACCTCGTCGAAGAAGCGGGCGACGGCGGGTCCGAGTTTGGCCGCGTCGGCGAACGCCTGTCGATAGCCCTGACCACCGGTCACGGCAGCCTGGATCGCCGGCTGGCGCTGGGTGATCTCGACGAGCAGCGCGACTTCCGCGGGCTCGGTCAGTCGCGCCGCGTCGTCACCGGGGCTGGCCGCCGCAGACGCGTCGAGATTCCTGGCAATGTTGCGGACGCGTTTGAACAAGGTGGCGAGTTGCCGGAAGTCCGGTGACTCCGAAAACTCCGGCAAGACCTCCAGCTTGCGGCGCGCCTGCAGCGGCCGCAGTTCGCCGGCGTCCCCGGAGGTGACCGCACGGACATTGCGCACGTCGAATCGGCGCTGTTCGAGCACGTAGCGGATGCGCTCGACCAAAAACCCCAGCACCAGAGCGTGTTCCTCGGGTCCGAGGGTCGCGCCCGTAGCGGTCATCAGCTCGTCAAGGGAGACGTCTCGCGTGATGCCGGTGAGCTCGGGCAAGTCGATGAGGGTCCGCGCGACACCCTGGGCCGCACGGCGGAGACCGAACGGATCGCGCGAGCCGGTCGGGCGCTCTCCCGCCGCGAACAGGCTCACCACCGTATCGAGCTTATCGGCGATCGACACCGCGGCCCACACGCTGGCGGCACTTCCCAACTGATCCTTGGTCGGCGGGGCCTCGGGTTCGACGCCGACAGGCAGGTAGTGGTAATAGATCGCCTTCCACACCTCTTCGGGGTGACCATCTTCGCGGGCATAGATGCCGCCCATGGTGCCCTGCAGCTCGGTCATCTCGCGCACCATGTCAGTCGCGAGGTCGGCCTTCGCCAGGCGACCAGCCGTCCGCGCCGCCTCTTCGGCCGCAGGCGCCTGCAACAGGTCGCGCGCAATTGTTGCCGCCAGGGCGCTGATGCGCTCCGCTTTCTCGGCGTAGCTCCCCAGTTGCTTATGAAACAGGACGGTGCTGAGCGTGTCGACGCGCGACTCGAGCGTCTGCCGTCGGTCGGCGTCAAAGAAGAAGCGCGCATCGCGCAGGCGCGCGGTTAACACGCGTTCGAGGTTCCGGGAAATCGCTTCGGGTTTGTCGCCCTCCATGTTGAGGACGGCGAGAAAGACCGGCTGCAGCTTGCCCTGATCGTTAACGAGCGGAAAAAAATGCTGGTGGTGAATCATCGTCGTCGTGAGCACCTCCTCGGGGAGCGCAAGAAACTCCTCGGCGAACGTGCCCGACACCACCTTCGGATACTCGACGAGATCCGGCACTTCCTGCAGGAGCGTTTGGCCGCCGGCCAGCCGCGACACCCGCCCATTGCGCCGACGCGCTTCGCTATCGAGCTCGCGCGTGATGCGTTGCTGCCGTTCCGGGCGCTCCAGGAGCACGAAGTTTTCGGCGAGGCGCTTGCGGTAATCGTCGAATCCCTTGACCTTGATCGCGCGGCCGGCGCGACCACTGGTCGTCAGAAACCGGTGACCAAATGTCACTGCGCCCGATCGGATTTCCTGAACAAGCGGCCCCTGCGCTAATCGCGAGCGATAAATCGAAAACGGCACGACACGGCCGCCGTAAAGGAACAGAATCCAGCGAATCGGGCGGCCGAACGGCAACTCGGTCTTACCGTCGTCGAGACAGGCGTCCCACTTCATCGCTTTCGGAAACGTCAGCCCGCGCAGAAGCCCCGTCAGCACATCCGGCAGCACGTCAACCGCAGCCTTGCCGCGAACCTGCTTCTTGAATGACAGATACGTGCCCTTCGGGGTGTCGAGTCGCTCGAGCGCCGACACCTCGACGTAGTTCTTCTTGGCAAAGCCCAGCGCCGCTGCGGTCGGATTGCCGCTGGCGTCGAAGGCCGCGGACACCGGTGGCCCCATCAGCAGTTCTTCGAAATCGGTTTGACGCTCCGACAATTTGCCGATGCGAGCGGTGAGACGCCGGGGGGTGCTGAAGGTCTCGATGGGCGCCGCCGGTGGCAGGCGCAACTCTGTCAGCCGCGCCTCGAGCCGGGTCCCGACCTGCGCCGTCAGCGCGGGCAGCCAAGAAGCGGGCAGTTCCTCCACGCCAATCTCGATGAGCAGTTCTCTATCCACGAAGTTCCTT
>JACCSI010000087.1 GCA_013813075.1 Acidobacteriota bacterium
CAAAGCCGATCAGGCCGAGCGTGCGGCCGCACAGGCCCGGCGCCTTCGAGAACTCTCGCTTGTTCCACTTGCCGTCGCGTAACTGCGCGACGTTGTCGGGAATACGGCGATCGAGCGCCAGCATCAACGCAAACGTCAACTCGGCCACGGCGTCAGCATTTTTGCCCGGGCAGTTCGACACATAAATGCCACGTCGCGATGCGGCGGACACGTCGATGGTGTTGACGCCTGCGCCGGCGCGCACGATCAGTGACAACTGGCCCGCCTCGAGCATCGTCTCCGTGACCGGCGTCGATCGCACAATCAACATCTGCGCACCACTCGAGCGCAGCGCTTCGGCTAATGCGTCGTCTTTGAGATTCGGCTCGTAAAGGACCGTGCAGCCCAGCGCTGTCAGCCCGTCCACGCCGGAGGGCTCGAACTTATCTGCGATGAGAATCTTCATGGGCCACTAAATCAGATGCGACAGAAGCCCGTCGCGCAACTTCGGCTCAAACCACGTCGACTTCGGCGGCATGATGCCACCGGCGTCGGAAATCTCCATCAGGTCACTGACGGTCACCGGATAGAGAGAAAACGCGACGGCGGCGTGGCCCGAGTCGACGAGGTGCTGGAGCGCAGCGGTGCCGCGGATGCCGCCGACAAAATCGATGCGCTTGTCGGTGCGGACGTCGGTGATGCCCAACACCGGCTCGAGCAACGCGTCCTGCAGGATACTGACGTCGAGCGTGCCGCCGCCTGCGTGCTTTGGAGCCACGGACCCGAGTTCGAGCCCATGCCATGCGCCATCGAGATACATTGCCACCTCGCCTTTGTGCGTGGGCGTCGCCGCGGGTGATTCCGTAATCGGGACGCGTTGACGAACCGCATCGAGAAACTGCGCGGCAGTCCTGCCGTTCAGATCCTTGACAATCCGGTGGTAAGGAAGGATCTGCATCTGGTCATTGGGGAACGCCACGGCCAGCATGCGATCGTGCTCGCCGGATCCCCGGCCGGCGAGTGCGCGGCGCGTGCGCCCGGCGCTTGCGGCTCTATGGTGTCCATCCGCAATGTAGAGGTGAGGGACCGCCGCAAACGCTGCGACCAGGGCATCGTGATCTCCCGAGGGGACGGTCCAGATCTCGTGACGGACACCGTCGGGAGCGGCGAAGTCGAACAGCCGGTCTTGTGACGATGTGCGAGCGACCAGGGCATCAATCTCGCTCGACGCCACGTACGTCAAGAACACCGGTCCCGTCTGCGCGCCGATCGCAAGCATGTGACGCGTACGGTCGTCTTCTTTGTCCGGTCGAGTTTTTTCGTGCTTTTTGATCAGGTCGTTGTCGTACTCGTCGATCGAGAAGCACGCCGCAATGCCAGTCTGCGCGTGCGACCCCATCTGGAGTCGGTACACGTAAAACGTTGGAGAATCTTCCTCGACAAGTGGCGCCCGCGAACGAAGATCGCCGAAGTTTTCGGCTGCCCGCTCGTAGACCTCGTCCGCATGCGGATCGGTTGCTGCCGGAAGGTCGATCTCCGCCCGTGAGACGTGAAGAAAACTGAGTGGATTACCCTGCGCGAGCGCTCGCGCTTCCTGCGTGCTGACCACGTCGTAGGGCACGGCGGCGACGGCGGCTGCCGCCTGAGGAACTGGACGCAGCGCCGCAAAGGGGAAAATGGAGGCCATAAACCCTTTGATTATAGGACCGCTCGGGGATTGCGACTTCGCCGTGGGACGGGCTACGCAGTGGCGACGCTGCTGCTTGTGGGGGACTGGTCGGCATCGCCAGAGCAAAACTCCGGCTAGTCGTTGTTCATCGTGCGTACAGCGGCGTCGGTCAACGCCGTGAACAGCCGTTCTCGCTCACCGTGAAACAGCGCGAGGTGCACCCCCGAGACGGGTTCGCCCGGCGGCATGTTCTGGTGCTCGCGGACGGGATTGACGTACGAGCCGTTGCGTCGCAAGCCGTAGTGCAAGTGTGGGCCAGTCGCCAGACCGGTCGCCCCGACGCGACCAACCAGCGCGCCCTGACCGACGTGCGCACCGGACTTGACCGTAATCGCCGAGAGGTGGAGATATTCGCTCTCGTAGCCGCCCGAGTGACGCAGCTTGACCGTACGGCCGCCGCCGTTGGTCCATCCCGCAAA
>JACCSI010000106.1 GCA_013813075.1 Acidobacteriota bacterium
GCTGAAGACCTTCCAGGCCCCGTCCTTCTCGATGGCGGAGCCGAAGATTCGAAGCTGCTGCTCGATGCCGTCGGCGCCGCGGACGACCAGCACGGCGTCGCGGTGTACCGCAAACCCGGCGTAGGCAGTCGTCCCGCCGGAAAAACTCACGGATGTGAACTGATAGTTGCGTCCGCCATGGGCCCCCAGCGTCGCACGCAGCCGACCGTTGCTTTTCTGCCGCAGATCGCCCCACACATAACTGAAAGGCACGTTGCGTTCCGGACGCGCCGCGGGCAGCGCCGGCCAGACATGGCGCCGAAACTCGCCCTCGTCGAGCGCGAGTGCGCGCAGACGCCCTTCATCCTGACGCGAAACCGCGGTCAGCACTTCGCGCACCAGTGCGTCCGCGGAGGGTTGGGTGTTGAGGAGAGGTGTAGGACCGCAGGCTGAGGTGAGCAGCAGGAGAAACGCGAGCCCGCCAATGGCGGGCCCGCGTCGAGCGTTGATCATCTATCGCTGAGGATACGACGTCCAGCCCAGTGTCCAGTCATCCGCGGGCGCCGGCGGCACGGCGCCGATGAACGTCACGGCCTGGAAGAATCCGTCGTTGGGCGGCTGAATCGGCGCCAGCTGGCCGCCCGCAAGTGTCGCCGCGGAGGTCGGCTGAAAGTTGACGTTGCCATGATCGAAACAGCCCGCCGACAGCCCGCCGTCAACGTTGCTGCGAACGTTCGGGAATCGACCGCTGGTCACGTAGGGCGCAATGCTGGCATGCACCGGCGTCCCAATATTCCAGAACACCCCGGCACCTAACTGCGACGTGCCGTTGTCCACCTGCGAGAGCGTGTTGGCGTCGCTGATCTGGAAGCCGTTGGTCTTGAAGCCGGTGACCAGGAAGTTGCGAATCGTGAACGCCGTGCCGCGACGGATGTTCGCCGCGCGCACGCCTTCCGTGCCTTCGTTGGTGTCGCGATCGCCGCACATGGTCAAGTTGTAGACCTGCGGATTCGAACGCGGCAGCAGGTTGTTGGCGAACTCGTTGTTGTCGGCTTCGATGCCGTTGTCGGCGTCGTCGCCGCGCTGATGCACCGCGAGGAACTGCGCACGACCGGTCCATCCAAAGGTCCAGTCGAAGCTATCGTCGGCAGCGTTGGACGCGACCGCGTACTTGATATCTGCCGTGCCGCCAAACCATTCGAAGGCGTCGTCGCGATTCATGTGCACCTGAATGAACTCGAACGTACCGCCGCGGCCCACACCCTGGAAGGCAATGCCATTCAATTCGTTGTCGGGGCTGAACTCGACGCCGGCGAACTCGACGCGCACGTAGCGCAGCGTGCCGCTGTTGTCGTTCGGGTCGTTACCCCCGTAGACGCCAGTGTCGGCTTCGCCCGCACCCTCACCGCCTTCGACGTTGATTGGCGCGCGGCCATTGATGATGAGACCACCCCAGTCACCGCGATCGCGAGAACCGATCGGTTGGTCGCTGGTGAAGACGATCGGGTCTTCGCGGGTGCCAATGGCATTCAGCCGTGCACCACGCAGGACGATCAACGTACCGACGCTGCCCGACTCGCCAATGACGCGGGTGCCCGCCTGGATGTTCAGCGTCGCCCCCTCGGTCACGAACACCGCCCCCCGCAGCACGTAATAGAAGTTGTTCGTCCAGTTTTCGCTGCCGTTGACCTCGCCGGTCACCACGATGACCGGCTTGTCGATGCCGGGCACGTTGACCGGCGCGGCCTGATCGCCCTTGAGCGGCGCGGTCTGCCCGAGAAGCAGGGCGGCGCCGAGAGCCAACGCGCCTAATGTGCGTGAAACGTGATTCATGGTGTGCTTTGCGCTCCGTATAAAGCGGTTAGAAGACGTTGACACCGAACGACATCTGGAACGTGCGTCCCAGCTTGAAGATGCGCTGCGTCTCCTCGAACTGCGTAAACAAATATTCGCTGTCGGTAACGTTGTCGGCCGAGAAGCGGACATTGAACCGCCCGATGCGCTGACCGAAAATCAGGTCGAGCGACCCGCGACCCTGTTCGATGACGTCGGGCGCCTGGTTGGCGCCGACGTCTGAAATGCGGTCACCGAAATAGTTGGCCAGAAGGCGCGCGCTGAAACCGCGCATCGTGAATTCGCTCGTCAGGTTGAACAGATTCTTCGACTGTCCGGCCAACGGACGCTGCAGCGACGTCTGCACGGTCTGTTGTTCCGGGCGCAATGTGATTTGCGAATCGACAAACGTGTAATTCGCGCTCAGGAACAGATTGCCGCCGATCCGCTGCCCGGCTTCCAGCTCGATGCCGAAATTACGCGCATTGTCGGCGTTCTGAAAGGTGACCAGCGGCTGGGCGCCACCAATGACGATCCGCTCGATCGGCTGGTCGAAATACTTGAAAAACGCGCTCGCCGCGACAATGTTGCGGCCGCCCGGAAACATTTCCCACCGCGCGTCGAGATTCTGGATTCTGGCGCGATCGAGCTCAGGATTGCCGCGGACGGCGCGGTTGCCGACCACATCGGTGAATTCGAATGGTGCCAGTTCCCGGAATTCGGGTCGGTTGACGGTGCCGCTGTAGCTCGCGCGAAAGTTCGAGGTGTCGCTGAGCGCCTGCACGAAGTTGACCGCGGGAAACACGTCGGTGTTCTTGAGCTGCGAAGAGATGGTCCGGACGAACAACCCGAACGGATCGAAGGTGTTGACGGTCTGGTCGAACCGCTCGACGCGCGCACCGGCAATCAGTCGCGACCGCGCGCTCAGGGCAACGTCAACCATGCCGTAGCCGGCGGTCGTCGTCTGGTCACCGTTGTAGGCATCGACCGGCCGGGTCGTCTCGGAGAAGGTAAAGGCTGTACCGATATTGTTCGAGGTGTATAGCTCCTCGGGGAACAACTGCGCATTGAACTGCACGGCGGGCGGGTCGGTCTTGTTGAGGACAACGGGCACATAACGGAAGCGGCGTGAATTGAAGTCGCGTGCCCGCTCGACATAGGCGACGCCGAATTTGAACTGGGTCGGCCGCGAGCTGGTGACGTTGAAGATGCTCCAGTTCGCCGCGAGGTCGAGGCTGTCATCGTTCAGTTCGTTGAAGAGACGAAAACCACTCTGTGATTCGTCGGCGAGCGTGAAGACGCTGGCTGGACGGAAGGTGCCGTCGGGGTTGGTGGCGAGGGTCGCTTCGTACAGCGTCTCGCGGAGGTCGGGTTCGTCGCGCGTCGCCCGCGCGTAGCTGACGCGCCAGTCGATGCGGCTGTTCGAGAGGTTCTGGAAGAAATGCTCACCGGTCAGGCCGTTGGAAATCAGCCCCTCCTCGATGAACTGGACGCGGTAATTGCGGTAATAGCGCGAGTTGTCGATGTTGCCACCCTCGAAGACACGCCCTTCGTCGCGACCGTTGTGGCTGTAGAAATTCTCCAACGACAGGCGATGGCTGGGCGCAAACTGATACGCCACATTGCCCACCACTCCGAGTTGTGCCCGCTGCGTCCCGGCCTGCAATGAATAGTCGCTGGCGGCCTCGAGCTCGTTGTCTTCCGCGATGCGGAAGAAGCGGCGGGTCTCATCGACGAATTGCTCCTTATAGGTGTGCGTGACGCTGGCGACGACGCCCAGCTTGCCGAAGCGATTGCCAAACACGGCGCCCCAGTTCTGCCCCGGCGCACCATCCGTTTGTGTCGGACGCCATACGGAATTGTCGAATGCTCGCCCCAACCTGGCGATCTCGTCGGGGTCGAATCCCACGTCGGGCGTGTAGATGCCGCGACGCACAATCTTGTTCGCCGGTATGGCGCTCGGCAGGCTCCGAGCGCCGTTGTCGTAGCCGAGCACGTCCCGCCCGTTCAGTGAGCTCAACGGAATCGATTTTCCGGTTGCGTTCGAGAAGAAGCTGACGCCGTAGGAGAAGTCCACGACCGGGCGCGTCGGCAGCTTAATCGGATTGATCTGCACCAGACCGCCGGCGAATTCCGCCGAACGATCCGGCGAGTACGACTTGCTCACCTGCACGCTATCGAGTAGCGCCGTTGGAAACATGTCGAGCGGCACGACTTTTTTGTCCGGCTCGGTCGTCGGCAGCACCGCACCCGACAGTGTCGTGTTGCTGTAGCGCTCGCCCAGGCCACGCACGAAGATGTATTGACTGTCGACCACGGACAGCCCGGTGACGCGCGACATCGCCGCCGAGGCGTCGCTGTCTCCATTGGCCCGCATCTCCTGCGCACCAAGGTTGTCGCTAATCACCTGCGCATTCTTGCGCTCGATCAACTGCACTTCCTGGGACGACGTCACCGAACTGAGCGGCGCCACGGCGGTCACGGTCACCGTTTCCGCGAACCCCGACATCGTCAGGCCGATGTCCGCGGTCATCGTGCGCGACGCCCCGGTCACGTCGAGTGTGATGAGACGGTCCTGGTATCCCCCCATGCTCACTTTCAGCTGGTAGGTGCCGGGCGACAACTCAAGCGTGTAGCGCCCATCGACGTCGGTATAGACCGTCTGGTCGGTCCCGACGACTTCCACCGGAATGCCAGGCAACGTGATGGCGTTCGATTCGTCACGAACCGCGCCGGTCACACGAACTTGTTGGGAGGAGGTGGTGCGTGCCGCCTGTTGTGCGTCAATGGGTGCGGCGACCCCCACCAACAGCACGCTCGACAGCACGATGCGAGCACGAAGTCGAAGACTCATGCGTTGAGGCTATCGACGGACTGTGAATCACCCGTGACGGCCCTGTTACGGGGCGGTTAACTCGGTTGTTACATCGTTGTTAACGATGTGACCCGCGCATGAGCGCCAACCCGTCGAGGCCGTAATTTGTGCGGCGCCCTAGTCCCAGCTCAGCGCGGACGGCGTTCTCGCGACGGATCGAGCACGCGTCCACGGCGCGTTCTCCGGGTTGCGGATCCGAACACCGCCCGGACAGGGCGCCAGCCAGGAGATACGGCACTGCGTGGCCATAAATTTCGTGCACGAGAATCCGGTCTACGTCGGCATGGAATTCCGACGGGAGTGATCCGCGCTGCCTGTGGACCTCTTCGAGCAACGCGAGGTTGACCACTGCAACGACGACATCGACCTCGCCGCCGGCGTGCGGGGCCGGAGCTACCTCGGCCAGCACGCCTCGATCGAAGGCATCCTTGACCTCGCCGCCAGGTGACTCGACGACGCGAACCTGCTCTGAGGTGACAATCACCACCTGCCGACCTGTGACGCGAATGGCTTCGACCGCGCTGCGCCAGAGCGCGCTGCGCTTGGCAATACGGTCGAGACTGGCCTGGAGGGTCGGGTTAGGTGTGTTCAGCGGACGATATTCCAGCCCGGCCGCGACAGACACACTTTGGGCGTATCCGGGCGCAGACAGCAGGGTGATGGCGAACGCGAGCACGAGACGGATGACGTCATGCGTCATGCCCCACCTCCAGACAAATTAACAGTCTGGAAACAATATCGTCACATCACCGTCACTTCAACAGCTATCGGTCCCAGGTGGTGAAAATCTATCAAGGCCGCCTCCGTCCCGCGGAAAGGTTTCGAACCGATACACGGGGGCCCGCAAGTGAGCACGGCAGGACCACTACCCCCAAGGGCGACAATACGCGCCCTTGCGTGACCACTCCCGGATCAATCGCC
>JACCSI010000115.1 GCA_013813075.1 Acidobacteriota bacterium
ATGGTTCTCTGTCTGGCGCGCTGGCGGCGTCCTGACATCAGCCGGTCCAGCAATTCCGCCGCCTCGTAACCAATCTGCTCCGAGGCCGGAACGACGGTGGACAGAGGGGGATCGGCCAGCTCGCAAAGCAGCTGTTCATCATCGACGCCGATGACCGCGACCTCTTCGGGAACGGCCAGGTCTATGCGGCGGCAGGCGTCCAGGACGTGCTGACCGCGCAGATCGTTGCAGCCCATCAGCGCCAGCGGCTTGGGCAGCGTGGCGATCCAGGCGGCGGTCTGGCTCTGGTCCTTATCCCATTCCGGCGCGTGCAGGCCGGGCCATTTGGAGTCGTACGAAGCGCAGGCGCAGCCCGCTCGTTGAACGGTCTGCACGAAACCGTCCCGGCGCAGGGCGGACCATCGTTGTCCGGCGAAGCCGCAGAAGGCGAACGATCGGAAGCCGCGCTCCAGCAGGTGTTCGGCACCCATTCGCCCGATCGCGCGCATATCCGACCCGATGTGCGGCAGCCCGAGGTAACCGTGGGCGTCGTTCAGATCGACAACGGGCACGCGCGATACGCGAAAGGCCGCAGCCAAGCGTGGCGTCGTGGGCCGGCAGATGATCCCGTCGCCGCGCCAGTTCAACAGCCACTTTGGCGGCGCCGCCCCCAGCTCGCGCTGCTCGAGAAAGACCGACCATTGACGATGGGCGCGCAGGTAATTCGAAATGCCGCGAAGGATCCGACGGCCATAGGTGACCGACGTCTCCACGATCAATGCCACGTGCGGGCGATGGGCCATATAAATGCATTTCGTGGGAGAAGAACAAACTCAGTCGATCACATGCCCTTGCCCTGCCATGTGGGGAAGCTTCCTGAAACAACCGCTAGCCTCCGCGCAAAGGATCTCAATATAGCGATGCGGAAACTCATTGCGACCACCCGAGCCAGTGTTAATCTTGTCCCTAGAGGTAAAGCATGAATACAACGGTCCCAGCAAGCATGCGCGTCCCCCGGTTCGTTGGCGACAAGCGGATTGAGTTTGGCGAGAAGCCGGTTTCACAACCGGGCGAGGGGAGCTTCTCATCAGGGTTGGCGCCAACGCCGTGTGCGGCTCCGAACGACCTCAGTTTTTCGGTGGAACAGCGACGACGCCCGGGCACGAAGCGGCGGGCGTGGTTGCGGCGGCCGGGCCGGGGACGCAGACGCCCGTCGGTACGAGCGGCGCGGTTTTCCTCATGGATTTCTGCGGGCAGTGCCGTTCCTGCAAGCTCGGCTTCACCAACCAATGCCTCGGCAAGCGCGGCGACATGGGGTTCATCCGCGACGGCGGGTACGGGCCGTACGAGCTGATGCATGAGAGCATCTTCTTCCCCGTCGACCCTGAGTTGGGCGCGACGTCCCTCCGCCCCCGTCGCCGTAGCGGCATCAAGAAGAATCACCGGCGGCGAATGCGCAGTGCAAATCGTTTGAAGGCTAACACATCGGGTGTAAGACAGGATTTTTCGATGGCAGTGACACGAATGGCAGAGGTGATCAGAGCGATTCTGATGCTGATCCTTTGGGTGGGGCCGGCGGGCGCGGAGGTGCAGGAGTCGAGCACCCGCCCCTCGCCGAACACGGCGCCAATCCACAACGGCGGTTTCGAAAGCGAGATCGACGGATGGTCCGCCCATGTGTACGGCGCACCGGCGCGGCTTGAGTTCAATGGCGATGTAGTACGCGAGCGCAGCCGCGCGCTGCGGATATCCTCCGCCGATCCGTCCGATGCGGCCGTGGGCCAAGACCTGCTCTTGCGACCGCGCAACTGGTATCGCTTCACTGGCTGGGTTCGAACGCGCGGACTCGACCCGCGTGAGGCTCCCGTCTACGGCACTTTTCAGATCCAGCGACCTGACGGAGTCGTGATCACGACAGGGCAAAATCACGGCGCGGACACCGACTGGGTGCAGGTTCCCCTTGTCTTCCAGGCGCCCGCGGACGGACGCATTCGCGTGGGCGTGTTCTTCGTGGGGTACGGCAAAGGCACCGGAACCGCCTGGTTCGATGACCTGCGGCTGGAAGAGATGGATGTTGCGAAGGCGCCGCTGCGAATCACGCGGGACTTGCTCACCCCCGCCCACATCAGCGGATATCAGTATGGCCAGTTCATCGAATACCTCTGCGATATGGTTCCCGCGATGTGGGCGGAGAAGCTGTACGACAGCAGCTTTGAGGGTCTGAGTGCTTACGCGTTTGAGTTCATCAAAGAAACCGATTTCCGCGAGAAGCCCTGGTACCCCAGTGGCGCGGTGAACCGCGCCGAATACGCTGCCGACCCGGTTAGACCGGTGAACGGCAAGGTCGCGAAGCGGATGACCGTGAGCGGCGACATGCCGTGTACCGTCGGTATCTCTCAAGATGGCATCTACGTCGAGCGCGACAAGCCGTGCCTGTTTTCCGTTTACCTGCGCCAGCAGGATGTGAAAGAACCGGTGACCGTCCAGCTCCATCATGAGGCGCGGGTTTACGCAGCGGCCACTTTCCAGCCCGACGGCGAGTGGAAGAAGTACACCGTCCGCCTTATGCCTTTGGGTTCGGATGCCAACGCGACGCTGAGCATCACGTTTCGCGGCCCCGGCACGGTGTGGCTGGACAACGGTTCGCTGATGCCCGAGGACTCCGTGGGCGGGTGGCGGCGGGACGTCGTCGAAGCGGTGCGGGCGCTGAAGCCCGGCATCATCCGCTTCGGCGGCACGGCACTGGAGGCGCCGTCGTTCGGCGATTTCGAGTGGCGCGACACGATCGGCGACTCCGACCGCCGCAAACCACTGCGCGCATGGGGCGGGCTGCAACCCGCGGGCGCGGGGCTGGAAGAAATCGTGCAGTTTTGCCGGCACGTCGGCGCCGAACCTCTGATCTGCGTCCGCGTGACTGGGCGCACGCCCGAGGACGCGGCAAAGCAGGTGGAGTATTTCAACGGCCCCGCCGACACCCCGATGGGCAGGCTTCGCTATGAGAACGGCCATCCCGAGCCCTACCGGATCAAGCACTGGCAGGTGGGCAACGAACTATTCGGACCGGAATACGAGGCGAGGTTGCGGGCATTTTGCGCGGCCATGAAGAAGGCGGATCCGACCATTCTGCTTCTCTCCAGCTATCCCTCCGAAGGCATAGTGCAACGCGCAGGCGACTTGCTGGATTACGTTGCCCCGCATCACTATGACGTGATGAACCTGTCTGGGACCGAGAGAAATCTTCACGAAATTCGCGGCACTCTGGCCGCGTTTGCGAAGGGAAAGAACATCAAAGTCGCCGTCACCGAGTGGAATACGACCGCGGGAGACATCGGACCGCGGCGGGCGCGACTCTGGTCGTTGGAGAACGCGCTGGCGGTTGCTCGATACCACAACCTGCTGCACCGCCACTGCGACCTGGTCGAAATCGCCAATCGCTCCAATCTCGCCAACAGCTTTTGCTCGGGCATCGTCCAGACGGACAATCATCGTCTGTACAAGACACCGGCGTACTACGCCCAGCAGTTGTACGCCACGCTCGCCGGCACGCG
>JACCSI010000116.1 GCA_013813075.1 Acidobacteriota bacterium
CCCTTCCGCATCGGCGACGACGTCCACGCTGTCTCGCGCGCGACGTTGACGGTCTCGAGCGCAACGCGAGCGGTGCGCGACAGCGCGCGGACGATCGCGAAGCTGTTTCTCAATCCCGCGAACGTCAAGTGATTCAGCCGTCCGATCCATGGGCCTTTGACGAGGAACCGGTGGAGACCTGGGCCGAGATCCTCGGCGCGCAGGCACCGGATCTCCTCTGGTTGTCAGCGTTTCTGCTGCTGGCGTTGGTGAGCTTCCGTCTCAGGAGTGTTCGACTGAAATACGCGACGCTGGTGGTGGCGGTGGCCTACATGGGCTTTGCCAAGAGTCATCTGATCTCGGTGACCAACATCTTCAGCCTCATCGATGGCAATCTGCCGGTCTTCAAATACAACCTGGCGTTTTATCTGTTCGTGGCGTTCACCATCGTCTCGACCATTCTGTGGGGGCGGCTGTATTGCGGCCGGGTGTGCGCGTTCGGCGCATTGACGCAATTGATGGACGCGACCCTGCCCGACACGCTGCGTGTGAATGTGCCGCGCGCCCTCGAGCGCCGCGCGGCATGGATCAAGTTTGGCCTGCTGGCGGCCACCATCGCGTACTTCGCGGTGACGCGAGACATGTTGATCTATCGCTATGTCGAGCCGTTCTGGATGTTCGGCATGTTCGCGACCCCCCCGCTGTGGGTGGGCCTCAGCGTGCTACTCATGGCAACCGTCTTCGTCCGGAATCTTTACTGCCGCTTCCTGTGCCCAGTCGGCGCGACGCTGGGGTTGCTGTCGTATTTGGCGGTGTTCCGCATCAAGCGGTGGTCCGAATGCCACACGTGCCGCATCTGTCAAAAGGCGTGTCAGTGGGGCGCCATCGACGGGCCGCGGATTCTCGTCACCGAGTGCGTGCGCTGTGATGATTGCGAGCGCTTGTACGCGGACGAAGCCAAATGTCCGCACTGGCGGATTCTGGCATATCGGCAGAGAAAGATTATCGCCTTGACGCCTGTCCCCCACGGAGCCTCGGGCGGGCGCGCGCAGTCGCCCTAGGGTCGCGACGGCGTCGGCGGGTGCCGGATCTCGACGCGCCCGTGCAGTCCGCTAGAGATCAAGACGTCATTGGTCGCGGCCACGATTACGGCCTCGACGTCGGGAAGGCGTTCGACCAGCGCCATGCCTGCCTGTGGACCAAGTATGAACACGCCCGTCGAAAGCGCGTCGGCAAATACGGCAGTCTTCGCCACAATGGTCACGCTGACGCAGCCGCGTGCGGGAGCGCCGGTGTCGGGATCCAGGATGTGGTGGTAGCGCTCCCCATCCTTGAAAAACGCGCGCTCGTAGTCGCCGGACGTGCTGAACGTGCTGTTGTGCAGTGCGAGAAGTGCGAAGGCGTCGTCAGGCGCCCCGCGGGGGTCGTTGATGCCCAGACGCCATGGACCGTCGGGCGCGCGACCAGACACAAACAGGTCACCGCCAAACTGCACCATGAAGTTGTCAAGCCCGGCATGGCGAAACATGGCCACGGCCCGATCGACGGCGTAGCCCTTGCCCACACCGCCCAGGTGCATGCGCATGCCGGAACGCGAGATGAAGACCGTGCCGGCGCCGGCGTCGATGACGACCGCCGTGTAATCGATCAACGGAAGCCGCGCCGCGACCTCGGCGGGAGTCGGTACGCGACCGTCGCGGTCGTGGTCGAATTTCCAGACATCGGCCAGCGCGGCAAAGGTCACGTCAAACTTGCCGCCCGTCCACTCGCTCACCTGCTGTGCGACCTGCAGCACCTCGAGGGTCTCGTGGGACACCCGCACCGGCGAGCGGCCCGCCGCGGCATTCACCTTCAGCACGTCGCTACCCGGCCGCCACACGCTGAGGAGCGCGTCCAGCCGGTCGAACTCATCGAACACCGCCGACATTGCCGCGTGCGCCGAGGATTCGTCCTCCGTCCACGCGGTCACCCTCACCTCCGCCCCCATCGTCTGGTGCGCACGCGTCACGACGCGCGGTTCCGCCGGGGCGCATGCCGCGGCGGTGGCCCAGGACAGACCGAGAAGCGTCCGCAACACGAGCCGGAGCCGCGTCCGGCGCACCATCTGCGCACGTGGTCTCCAGACGTTGAAAGCCGCGAATGGCCAGAGGGACGGAGAAAGCGACATCAGTGGGCAGGAACTGCGCTGACTGGCGACGGAGGTGACAGCAGTTGGCGAGCGATACGGCGGGCGCTGTTGCGCACGGCCCGTGCCGCGCTGCTGACCGTCATCGTGGCGCGCGACACCGCATGAATGTCGCTGCCAACCCGAAACGGGTCGCGCACACTCTTTCCACGAAACTGGGCAGGGAACTGCGGCAGCTCGATCGAGAAATTGCCGTACGGTTCATGGTGCTCCACCACGACTATGCCCGTCAGTACCCCCTGCGTGTCCAACCCCACGAGCATCTTGATCGGGCCGTCGTAACCGCGCTCGAGTGGCTCGAGTTCCGTGGTCCAGAACGCGAACCCGGTAATGGTGCGTCTGGCGTCGTATGCCTTGAAGTGTGGCGGTTCACCACTCTTTGGCGAAAAAGACGCGGCTGCCGGAAACAGCTGTGTCAGCTGCCCACGCAATTTCGGGTCGAGGGCGCCTTGGCCGGCCGGCGAGGTGCCGACCACCACCGCGACAAGCAAGGTCACAATTGCGGGTATTCTCATGCGCATGGGTGAGGCCACCCCTGGCGGAGCCGAAACTCCGCGCCCTCGTCATCGTGCGCCATCGTGATGCGCGTAGAATAGCGCCGAGTTGCCTATGCGCACATTCTCATCTCTCACACTGCTGTTGTTCGTGTCTTTGACGACCGTGGCGGCGCAGCGCCCCGCCGACGCGCCCAAGACCGGGCCGTCCGGCCAACCGCCCGATTCGGTCTTCATCGAAGACCTGACCTGGGCCGAGGCGCGTGACCTGGTCGCGGCCGGGACGAGCACCGTCATCATCGGCACCGCGGGGACGGAGCAGAAGGGCCCGCATCTGGTTGATGGCGAACATAAGTTCGTCATGGAGTACGCCGCCGACAAGATTGCTCTCGGCCTCGGCAAAACGCTGGTCGCGCCGGTGATCACGTATGTGCCGGAGGGCAGCTGGGATC
>JACCSI010000204.1 GCA_013813075.1 Acidobacteriota bacterium
GTGGATGTCTCGGTCAGGCCGGTCGGGGCGCGCCCAATGGTCTGACCCTTATTGGCGGTCAACGCCAGTTGCGCAATCGGATAAAGAGCCCGCGTATTCGCGGCGATCGCAAACGTCGCACCGACGTTGAGGAAATGAGGCGTCGGACCGTCGATCGGCTTGCCGATCGATCCGCCTCTCGGCATCGAGTAGATCGAGCCGTCGGTGATCGCGTGACAGAACGCGCACGAGACGCCCATCTTGTCGCCCGCGGTGATGTCAATTTTGCCGTCACGGTTGGTGTCCTTGGCGACCACGCCAATCACCGCGTTGGCGTTGACCAGCGCGGCGGTCGTCATCGGATTGTTCAACATCGGTGCGCGCGCGGCGGAGAGGTCGGTCTTCAACTCGGCGGCGATCGCCTGCCTGGTTTTGTCGTCCAAGGCGTCGCTGTTGATCTGATAGCCGGCCTTCAGCGCATCGAGCGGCGTGAACTTCGCCGCCATCACGCCTTGTGGCAGCCGCACGGCGTCGGTCCAGAACGATTCGTTGCCGAAGGTCTCCATGCGGAAGACCTCACGCCCGGCGCGCGCGTCACCAGTCTCGTGCTTGTTGGGATCGTCCGCGGGCTGTGACGGACCTGACGATGAAGGTCTGGATTGATCCGCGCGCACGGTAGTCAGGCCGGTGGCAGAGCCCAGGGCAACAAGCAGCGCTCCGCCGGCAAGCGTGACCAGTACCGAAGGTCTCGAGAAAGCGAGGAGGAAACTGGACAACATGTCAGTGGCCTTTCGGGCGATCGCAGACTGTTTAGCGCTGGCGTGAATGCCCTACGCGACTAGAGAGTAGCAATCCGAAGTCACACCCCCATACCAATACGGTCACGAAAGTATCCCCCCATGGACGTGCTGGACTAGCAGGCCCCGGATTAGAAACGGAATGCCAGACGCTCGAAGGTCCAATACACACCGACGCAGGCAATCAGCGCCGAAGCGGGCAGCACGACCCGGCGTCGGTACCAGGGCCGTGGGCCGCACCACAGCCCGACGACCAAAAATGCCGTCCCAATCACGGCCACCTGGCCGGCTTCGACACCGAGATTGAACGTGACCAGCGCCGTCACGAATTCCGATCGTGGCAAACCCAGCTCTTGCAGCGCACCGGCAAAGCCCAGACCATGGAGGAGGCCAAAGCCGAAGACCACAAGGATCCGCCAGGGTTTGATGCTGTTCACGACGAGGTTCTCCAGCGCCACGTAGGCAATCGACAGGGCGATGAGCGGCTCGACCACGGATGGTGACGCGGAGACGACGCCGAAAATGCTCAGGGCAAGGGTGATCGAATGCGCGACGGTGAACGCCGTCACCTGCAGGAGAAGGGGCCGAAGCCGATGGCTGAGGAGAAAAATACCGAGCACGAACAGGATGTGATCGAGCCCGTGCGGAATGATGTGCGTGAAGCCCAGGCGCAAGTATCGGGTCGCCACCTGAAACCGCGAGACCACCGGCGCCGGCCCGTGAAGGGTGATAGACGCGCTCGGCTGGTCACCCTCGAGCCAGGCCGCCGTTGGCTGCGGGTCGCCGTCCCGGTGGACGGTTAAGGCATAGGCGGTATACGTCCAGCCGTAGGTCCACTGCAGGCTCTGGGCACCTTCGGGCAGCGCCCCGGTGAGCCGGATTGTGACAAAGGCCGCACGGTCAGGAGTCGAGGGCGAGACGGTGTATGCGACGCCAGGTTGAACCTCGACGCCGTCGATGGTCAGCGTGACGCGGCGGAGCAGCAGTTCGTCGAAGCCGACGAGTGGCTGCGGTGATTCCGGCGTGCCGAGCGTGTTGCCCGGGATCTGCTTCCAGGCGACGGCCATTTTGTCGGCCAGTGGCTGCGCATCGGTGACGATCTCAGCGCGATACTGGTCGGCGCTGATCCAGATCGCAACGCGTGTGGTGCCAATTTCATGGGCGCTGCCCACGACCGACGCCAGCGCTGGAACCGCCAACACCAGCCACAGCGCGCGGCGACCGATCACGGCCGCCGCTTCGGCACAGGACGCGAAACTGTGGTTCGCGGGACCTCGAAGGTGAGGGACGCCCACAGGCTCTCCCAGTGGTGGCCGCTGCCGGCTGCGGCAGGAATCATATGCACCGCCTTGATCAGCCAGACGCCGTCGCGCTGCAGAGGCAACCAGACACGGCCGTCGCGCCCCGAACGCGCGCGCACTTTCGTCGCGGGATCGGCGCGGTTCATCGCGACGACCAGCGCGCCTTCCAGCGGCTGGCTCTCGTACAGCAACCGGACCGGCAGACGAGCGCCGGCGCGCAGAGCGTACGGAGTTTTTTCGGGAACGAGCTCCAGCGTGAAACCGAGAATGCGGTCGTGACCCGAGCCGGCGCCGGGACCGGCGATCAGCAGTGCCTTCGCGCAGCGGGAGAACAGTTCGCGGACGACTCCCCCCGGCTGCTTGTGAGTAGCTCGGATCGCAGCGATGCGGTCAAGGCCCTCCTCGGCGAGATACTTGTCGAACGCCTCCGGCTTCTGCTCTACCGACGAATGCCGGCTTCGGTAGCCGACCACGACCAGGCCGGGTTGTTCGACCTTGATCAGGCCGGCCGGGTCCAGGCCGTCGCGCCCGGGCACGGGTCGAATGC
>JACCSI010000223.1 GCA_013813075.1 Acidobacteriota bacterium
CGTGACGCCGAATCATGAATCGCTCCATTTGATCCGAGTGTCGCACATTCAGGCGGTGGCCACCGTGACGTTGAAGTCGCCGCGGGGCCGCGATGCCCTGACGCGCAGGTGGTGCGCAGGTGGTGCGCGAAGCTGCGGTGCGCTTCAAATAGGGAACAGAAACCGGCGTCCATCGAGTCGCCCCTGGCCGTCGAGCACTCGCTTGATCGCCTGAGGGTAAAGGCGATGTTCAGCAGCGAGAATCCGTGCGCTCAGTGCGTCGGATGTGTCGTCCGCTGCCACCGGCACGGCGGCTTGCATCACGATTGGGCCGCCATCGAGCTCGGCGCTGACGAAGTGCACGGTCGCACCGGTCACCTTGACGCCGTAATCAAACGCCTGCTGCTGCGCGTCGAGTCCAGGAAATGCCGGGAGCAGTGACGGGTGAATGTTCAGAACCCTCTCGGGAAAGGCCTCGAGAAATGCCGGGCCGAGCAGGCGCATGAAGCCGGCCAGGCAGACGAGATCGACGCGACGGCGTTGCAGGGCGGCGGCCAGCGCGCCGTCGAAAGCGTCGCGATCGGGCCACTGGTGCTGCGGCATCACAATCGACTCGATCCCTGCCGACGCCGCGCGCGCTAGCCCCCCGGCCTCGGCAACATTCGAGATGACGACGGCGATTTCTGCAGCCAGCCGCTTGTCGGTGACGGCGTCAATAATCGCCTGCAAGTTGGAGCCACGTCCCGAAATGAGCACGCCAAGGCGATGGACCATGAAAACGTAAAAATATCACGTGTTCGGACGCGTCCTGCTCGCGGCCGTCGACACGCACAGCGGCGGCCTTGGAGACTAGACGTAGGCGACCGTCTGAGCGCCGCGGACGATGTCACCGATGACAACGGGTGACTCGTGGCGGGTGCGGAGGTCGTCCAGCACGGTCACGGCAAGCGCCGCCGGGCACACGATGATAAGGCCGATACCCATGTTGAAGGTACGCCACATGTCTGCCTCGGGCACCTCGCCAACACGCTGCAGCCACTGAAAGACGGGCGGTACTTGCCACCTCGCCCGATCGACGCGCGCGGCAGTCCCGGTCGGCAACGCCCGCGGCAGGTTATCGGTGATGCCGCCGCCGGTGATGTGCGCCATGCCCTTGATGGCGCCCTTGACGACGAGGGGATACACCGCGTGGAGATAGGAACGGTGCGGCGTGAGCAGCACGTCGCCAATGGCCGCGCCAAGCTCGGGAACCCGTGCATCGGGCTTCAGCGCAAGACGCTCGAACACGATCCGTCGCGCCAGCGAGTAACCGTTGGTGTGTAACCCGGTCGAGGGTAGCCCGATCAGGACGTCACCGGCCGCAATGCTCCGGCCGTCGATGAGCGTCGCGCCGTCGACTGCCCCGACGATGAAGCCGGCGAGGTCGTACTCGCCATCCGCGTAAAAGCCGGGCATCTCCGCGGTCTCGCCCCCGAGCAGAGCGCAGCCATTGTCGCGACACGCACGGGCCAGCCCCTCCACCACCTGCTCGGCAATATCGGGTTGGAGTCGTCCGGTCGCGAGATAGTCGAGGAAAAACAGGGGCCGAGCGCCCTGCACGAGAATGTCATTGACGCAGTGATTGACGAGATCGACACCGATCGTGCGGTGTTGATTCGTCAAGAAAGCCACCTTCAGCTTGGTGCCCACACCATCGGCGCTCGAGACCAGGATGGGGTCTTTCCATGCCGTCGGATCGAGCCTGAAGAGGCCGCCGAACGATCCGATGTCGGAGAGCACACCGCCGGTAAAGGTGGATTTCGCCAACGCCCGGATGCGGCGCACGGTCTCGTTGCCGGCGTCGATATCAACGCCTGAGGTCTTGTAGTCCATTAAAAAATCGGCCCGGGGCTGCTCAACGGAACTAGAAGTCGAGTTTGGTGATCAACTGCTCGGATAAACGTCTCAAGGGCGAGCCGTTGGCGGCGGCCCAGTAGCCGCGGCGCACCGTCACGAAAAACTGTTCTTCCTCTAGATCCTCTTCGAGCATGTCGAAGCCTTCCGAGAGCAGCTCAATGGCGCCGGTCTGATCTTTCCGCTGCTGAAGAACCTGCAGCATTAACGGCGTGTTGCGCAGTGCGACCTTCGCGACCGAGAGGGCCAGGGGCGCGCGCACCGGATCGCTCGAGGGGATGCCGGCGCCGAACAGGATGTCGAGCGCCTCGGCGTTGCCGGCGATCGCCACCGCATCCAGGCCAAACGCCGCGGCGCGCACGAGTTCCTGGTACCCCGCGTTATCGTCGGCGAATCCCAGCATCTTCTGCAGGTACCCGAGATGTGCAGCGCAGTTGACGCCGAGGAGGCAAATCGCCGCGGCCACCGTCGGTTGAATCGACCGACCGCCCGTGCGCTGCAACGCCGAAAACGTTGCCAGCGAGCGCTTGTCGCCAATCTTTCCCAACGCCAGCACGGCATCATCCTGTAGCGGGCCATCGAGATTCACCACGTCAGTCAGCTTGACGATGGCGGCGGCCTGCTTGAAGTCGCCGAGCGCCTCGATTACGGAGCTCCGGAAATGATCGACACCCCGGGTGACGTCTGCTAAAAGCGCGTCGCGGACCTTCGGATGGTCCCCGAGGGCCGCCAGCGCGCGCACGAGCGCCGGCCGGACGAAATCGCCCTGTTCTTTCTGCAACGCCGCAAGAAACTGTTCGGTCAGTGCCGGATCAGGATTGCGTTCGAAAAACCCGTATGCCACTTCGCGAAGGCGATCGTTGGGCGAGGCCAGCGCCTCGCGCATTTCATCCGCGGCACGCGGGTCGTTGAAGCCGGTGAGGAGGACAAGGCTCTTGAAGCGGACGAATCCGTCCTGGTGTTCATTGACGGCTTGAAGCAGCGCCGGCACCGCCTGGGCCGCGGCAGACCGCCGGACCACGCGCGCGGCTTTGGAACGCGACGAGTAGTCAATGTCGGCCAGGCGGTTGATTGCCGCACGGATGTCGGCCAGGCTCGTCGCGGCCGGCCCGCGCTCCTGCGCAGCCGCGCCCACGGCGACCACTGACAGGACAACGAGTGCGAGGCGGGCGCCGTTAGACGACGCCTTCGGGTTCTTCTTCGGGGAGCGAGCGTTTTGTGACATCGAGCCTCAGGCTCAGTTGCAGGTGTGCGTTCTCGTCGCGTGGAAATGCTACCGGGTATTGCCCTGTATAGCACGACGTGCAGTAGCTCTGGCGGCGCGGGCCGACGGCGTCCAGCAATCCGGACAGGCTGAGATATTTGACTGAATCCGCCCCGACATACTTTCGAATCTCTTCCAATGAATGGGTCGCCGCAATCAACTCGCTGCGGCGGGGGGTGTCGACGCCGTAGAAACAAGGCGAAACCGTCGGCGGACAGCTGATCCGCAAGTGCACCGCGGCCGCGCCAGCCGCCCGAACCATTTTGACGATTTTGCGACTCGTGGTGCCTCGCACCAGCGAGTCATCGACCAGTACGACGCGCTTGCCGACGAGGATGCTCTTGACCGGGTTGAGCTTGACCTTCACGCCGAAATGTCGGATCGACTGAGCCGGCTCGATGAACGTGCGGCCAACATAGTGATTGCGAATCAACCCGAACCGTATCGGCAGCCTGGCTTCTTCGGCATAACCGATCGCGGCGCAGACGCCGGAGTCCGGGACCGGGACCACGACGTCGGCCTCCACGCCGCTTTCCTTGGCCAGCAGGCGCCCAAGGTTGGTGCGGACTTCGTTGACGCTCATCCCGAAGACTTCGCTGTCTGGGCGCGCGAAGTAGACGTGTTCGAACACGCAGTGAGACAGCGGCGCCGGCGGAAATGCACGGCGCGACTTCAATCCATCAGCGCCAATTACGACCACTTCGCCCGGTTCGACGTCACGAACGTAGGTGGCATTGATCAGATCGAGGGCGCACGTTTCCGAGCAGACGACCCACGCGTCCCCGAGTTTGCCGAGCGCGAGTGGCCGGAAGCCGTGCGGGTCGCGAGCGGCAACTAAATGGTCCTTGACCATCACCGCAAACGAGAACGCCCCGGACAGCTGTCCGATCGATTCCACCAGCGCGTCGTCAAACGTCCCGGCCTGCGACCGCGCATAGAGGTGCACCAGCACTTCGGTATCGCTGTTGGTCTGAAAGATCGACCCCTGCTTGACCAGCCGATCGCGAATTTCGGTCGCGTTGACGATGTTGCCGTTGTGGCAGACCGCGACCTGCCCGTGCACGCAGTCGATGACGATGGGCTGGGCGTTGGACAATTTGCTTTCCCCCGCGGTGGAGTAGCGCGTATGCCCGATGGCGACGTGCCCCGGCAGCGTCGCGATCGTCGCCTGGTCGAAGATGTCGTTGACGTAACCCATGTCACGGACGGCGCGGATACGCACGCCGTCGGCCGTGGCAATGCCTGCGCTTTCCTGACCTCGATGCTGCAACGCGTAGAGGCCGAGATACGCGAGCTTCGCCGCCTCGGTATGCCCGTAAATACCGAAGACGCCGCACTCTTCGCGGAACTTGTCCAACATGCTTCGTGCGGCAGGGCCGAAGCCCTCGCCCTCCCTTAAACCGTGGTCGTCATTCGGCGCTCGATCGCCGTCGCCCAGCTGTTTTCCGCCGCTTGCGCAGCTACGTCGATCGCCGTCTTGCCGTCGACCGCGATTGCGATGTGCTCGCCTCCCGTCCTGCCAATCACGTGTGCCGGCACGCGCGCTGAACGCGCCAAGGTCAGCAGCGCCTCGAGGCTGTCGGTCGGTGTCGAGACCACGATTCGCGACGCCGACTCGCCGAACAAGGTCGCATTGATACGAAATTCGATCGGCGCCTCGCCGACGCTCGGCACGTCGGCGGAGATGCCCAGTGACGTGTCAAAGCAACACTCCGCCAACGCCACGGCGAGACCGCCCTCGGCGCAGTCGTGCGCCGATTCAATCACGCCGCTTCGGATGGCGTCGAGGACGAGGCGTTGCAGCGCCTTCTCGCGCGACAAATCAAGCTCGGGCGCCGGGCCGGCGACGGTGTCGTGCAGCACGGCGAGATATTCGCTGCCGCCCAGCTCGCCACGATTGTCGCCGAGCACCACGACCGCGGCGCCGTCCGACTTGAAACGGCGTGTCACGGTTTGACTCGCATCCTCGAGCAGGCCAACCACGCCAATGACCGGGGTGGGGTAAATCGACTCGCCTTCCGTCTCGTTGTAGAGACTGACGTTGCCGCCGGTGATCGGGATGTCGAGGGCGCAGCACGCATCACCGATGCCGCGCACGGCCTCGGCGAGTTGCCACATAATCTCCGGCCGCTCCGGATTGCCAAAATTCAGGTTGTTGGTTCCGCCAATTGGATCGCCTCCGGCGCACGCGACATTACG
>JACCSI010000167.1 GCA_013813075.1 Acidobacteriota bacterium
GCGATGTCGAAGACGACCTTCACCAGTTTCGGACCGCCCGGGAGCACCTCGACGTGCGACTTGACCTCGGCAAACTGATGACCCTTCTCCGCCATCAGGTTGCGCAAAATCCCTTCGACCCGCCGAACCGCACCCTGGTCGAGAAACGAATCGAGGCGCAGGGACACGTTGGCCTCCTTCATTTTCTCGTCAATTTTGGTGCGATCAACCTTGTCCGACGGCTGATAGTCCACGATCTTGACGCGCGGCCGTTCTTCCATGTGGAAGATGACCCGTTTGCCGATCACGCCGTTGCTATACGGGTCGTCGACGACTTCGATCCGCAGATTGTCGAGGAAGTTGGTGGCCCAGAGCCGCTTGAAATCGGCCAACAGGGTCTGCTCTGTCTGCTCGTTGAACGGCATCCATACGCCGTCGGTCGGACGACTGGGCTGGGTCTGGATGTAGTAGAGGTAGGTCTGCGGCTCGATGAGCGATTCGTTGACCGGCTCGAATCGCAGTTCCATGGACCGAACCAATGGGCCAGACCCGGCCGTCGGCGACGGGCCTGTCGCGGCGGCGGGTGTTTGCGCCCGGGCCGCTGTGACGGAGAGAGCGAAGACCGCCAGCCCCGCCAGCAGGAAGCGTTCAAACCTCAAATTCATATAGCAATGGGTACGCAAAGACCCAAACGACTGATGGTAGCAGGGATCCGGAGCCGGGAGATCGGATGATCGGGCGAGGTGCCAGTCGGCGCCCGATACCGTGCCGACCGTGATTCCCCCGATCCTTGTCAATCAGACGTTGGTTGAAAGGCGCCGGCCTGCCCCCACTGGCTGGCCGGCCTGGCGGTAGGCAAGCTGGCCGTTTTCGAGGTAGACCTCGACTTCCCCACCCTGCAAGTGGCCGCGAATCAGCTCTTCGGCCAGCGGATCCTCGACGTAGCGTTGGATCGCACGGCGTAGCGGCCTTGCGCCATACGAGCGGTCCTTGCAGGTGATCTCGATGATCCAATCCGCCACTTCCGGCGCCAGGACGATGCGCATCCGGCGGTCTATCAAGTTCGCATTCATCGCATCGAGCAGCAGGCTGAGAATCGTGCGCAGGTCGTCGTCCGACAACGCGTCAAACACGATCAGCTCGTCGATACGGTTGATGAACTCGGGGTTGAAGGTGCGCTTCACCTCGCCGAGCACCATGTCGTTGACGCTGCGGGCGAGGTCCGCCGCGTCGGCGGACTGAAAGCCCATCGACGCTTTCTTTTGAATGAAACGGGCGCCGATGTTCGACGTCATGATGACGATGGCGTTCTTGAAGTTGACGCGATTCCCCAGGCCATCCGTCAAATGCCCGTCTTCGAACACCTGCAGCAGTATGTTGAAGATGTCGGGGTGGGCCTTTTCAATCTCGTCGAGCAAGACCACGGAATACGGATTGCGCTTCACCTTCTCGGTCAGCTGCCCACCCTCTTCGTGACCGACGTATCCCGGGGGTGAGCCAATCAGCTTCGAGACCGAGTGCTTCTCCATGTATTCCGACATGTCGAAGCGAATCAGCGCGTTTTCACTGCCGAACAGGAACTGCGCCAGTGCGCGCGCCAGTTCGGTCTTCCCAACACCGGTCGGCCCCAGGAACATGAAGCTGCCCACCGGCCGATTCGGGTTCTTCAACCCGGCGCGTGAGCGGCGAATCGCGCGCGACACGGCGGAAATGGCTTTTTCCTGGCTGACGACGCGGCGGTGGAGATCCAGCTCCATGCGCAACAGCTTGTCGCCTTCGTCCTGGTTGATCGACGAGAGTGGCACGCCGGTCCACTTCGAGACCACCTCGTCGATTTCCGCCTTGGCCACGATGACACGACGCGCGCTCGACCGGACGTCGAACTTCTCGCGCACCAGTTGCAGGTTCTCGCGCGCCACCTGCTCCTGCTCACGAAAAAACTGCGCCTTGTCGAAATCCTTGGTCGACACCGCACTTTCCATCTGCTCGACGGCGACGCGGATGCTCTTGTTGATTTCGCCGAACTCTTCGCTGAACCCCGCTTCGCGCAGCTTGGCGCGAGCGCCGGCTTCGTCGACCAGATCGATGGCTTTGTCGGGCAGGAAACGGTCGGTGATGTAACGGCTCGACTGATACACCGCAGCTTCGACGGCTTCGACCGTGTACTCGACGTGGTGGAACGACTCGTACCGATCCTTGATGCCCATCAGGATCTGAATCGTCTCGTGCTCGGAAGGCGGATCGACCTTGATCGCCTGAAATCGGCGTTCCAGCGAGCGATCCTTCTCGATGTACTTGCGGTACTCCGCCGGGGTGGTCGCACCAATGCAGCGGATCTCGCCACGCGACAGCGCCGGCTTCAGGATGTTCGCCGCATCAAGAGAGCCTTCGGCCGAGGCCGCCCCCACCAACGTATGCAGCTCGTCGATGAACACGATGATGTTGGGGTTGTCCGTGAGCTCTTTCATGATTGCCTTGAGGCGTTCCTCGAACTGCCCCCGATACTTGGTCCCGGCAACGATAAGAGAGATATCGAGCGCGAGAATCCGCTTGTCCGCCAGGAAATGCGGCACATCGCCAAACACGATCTTCTGCGCCAGGCCCTCGACGATGGCGGTCTTGCCGACGCCGGGTTCGCCGATGAGCACGGCGTTGTTCTTGGTGCGGCGGCACAGCACCTGCTGGACGCGTTCGAGCTCGTAGTCGCGGCCCACCAGCGGATCCAGCGAGTTCTTCATCGCCGCTTCGGTGAGGTCGCGGCTGAACTCCGCCAGTAACGGCGTCTCTTTGACACGCGTCAGGGTCGTCTTCTCGTTGAGCAGCTGGACGATGTCTTCGCGCACCTGATGGAGGCGCATGCCCTTTTCCATCAGGATGGTCGCGGCCACCGAACGCTCTTCACGCAGGATCCCGAGCAGCAGGTGCTCAGTCCCAATGTAGTTGTGCAGCAGCCGGTCCGCCTCCTCCGCCGCGAATTGCAGAACCCGTTTGGTTTCGGCACTGAACGGGATTTCGACCGACGTCGACACTTTTTCGCGGAAGACCGTGCGGCCTTCGATTTCCTTGCGAATGTTCTCGAGGGACAAGTGGGAGCGCGCGAAAATACGGCTGGTCAAACCCTTGCCTTCGCGGATCAGACCCAGGAGCAGGTGCTCGGTCTCGATCGAGATGCTACCGAGCTGGCTTGCCTCGTAGCGGGCAAAAAACAACACCCGCCTCGCTCTTTCCGTATACCGCTCGAACATCGGCCGCCTATGTCTTAAACAGAGACTGGGACAACGACCCACTCATGTGTCCATTATACGGCATGCCCCGCTAAGTCGTAGCGAGGGAAGAACATCCACCGGAGTCGCACGATCCACGGAACCGGATCTGATCCATCGATGCGACCGAACGCCATGGCAGCACGTCACGTCCACCGAAGGCACAGGATGGCACCGTGCGCCTCTGGGACGGGAGGCACAGCACCCTCAGCCAGATCCCGTCATTGCGTGACCGCCACAACGTCTGAGACGTGTGGATCCGTGGCGTCTGGGGAACGAACGCTGCTGCGGATCAGAAGCGGCGGACAAAGGCCACGCGAACGGCCCGATAGGTCTCGCGTCGGAAACTGTGCTCCTCGGCTGTCAGCCGTAACCAGGTGTCGGTCCCGAGTTCGACTTGGCCATGCACGCCAAACTGGCGCGTCAAGTACACGGCGCGGTCGGCGTTCCCGCCGCCCACTGTGTAGGATTCCCCGGCCAGCGAAAAACCGACATAGGGATACAGCGAGAACCCGTCGGTCAGTGCCAGCTTCTTATACAGCTCACCACCGGCCAGCACATACCAGCCGTCGTCGTCGCCGTCGAAATTGCTTTTGACAAATTGCGCGTGCGCCGCCAACGAAACTGGTGTGGCGTCGTCATCTTCCTTGAACAGAAAATACCGGGCAAACGGCGTCCACTCGGTGAAAGTGCTGTCGTCCTCCCCGCCCAAGTC
>JACCSI010000275.1 GCA_013813075.1 Acidobacteriota bacterium
GGCGATGCCAGGAAACGCGGCGCGGATGGCCGCATCTTCCCGTCGAATTTCTTCGAGCCGTCGCTCGGCACCCAGCCGCGCCAATCGGCGCATTTCGTCTCGTGATAACTCACTGGCCACTCAAGCCTCCTCCGGGGGTGACGACATTCTAGTACGCGGATGGTCTGGCCTCGGCCACGGACTCTCCGCGCGATTCCTTGACAATACGCACGCCGGCGCTGGCGCCCACGCGACTGGCACCCGCGGCTACCATCGCCTTCATCTGCTCGAGGTCGCGCACGCCGCCCGCGGCTTTGACGCCCACCGTATCCCCGACGACGCGGCGCATCAGCATGACGTCCGAAATCGTGGCGCCGCCGGGCCCAAATCCGGTGGAGGTCTTCACGAAGTCCGCACCGGCGGCCTTGGTGAGCGTCGCTGCCGCGACCTTCTCCTCCTCGCTGAGCAGCGCCGCCTCGATGATCACCTTGCTCACGACACTCGCGTCGCGACACACGCCGGTCACGGCTTCAATATCACGCTCGACGAGCCGGAGGTCTCCCGACTTGAGCGCACCGACGTTGATCACCATATCGACTTCGGCGGCACCATCGAAGATGACGCGACGCGTTTCATACTGCTTCGTGTCGGGCGTGGTCGCGCCCAGTGGGAACCCGACCACCGAGCACACGCCGACGCCGCTTCCGCGCAGCAGCCTGGCACAAAAAGCCACCCACGTCGGATTGACGCACACCGTCGCGAAATGAAACTCCGCGGCCTCGCGGCACAACTTCTCTACTTCGGACGCCGTGGCGTCCGCCTTCAGCAGTGTGTGGTCGATCAGACCGGCGACCTCGCCCGCGCCGCCGCCCGAGGCGTGCAGGCCCAGCCGCGTGGCGCCCGCCGCCAGCACGCCACCGACTTGTTGCGGGCAGCAATCAAACGCAAAGCCGTGGCACGCACATCGCGCCGGGGCGACCGCGCCGGCCGCGGCCAACTCCTGAAGAATGATGTCGATGACTCGCTTGATGTCGGACACGAAAACTCGCTCCGACAGTTTAGCGCGTTCGTTCGAGATCGCTAATCTTTGCCAGCCGACGCACGTAGCGAGCTTCGCGCATCGGCGTATTGATCCACGTCTGAACGATCGCTTTGGCGGCTTCCTCGGAAACCAAGCTCGCGCCGAGCGCCAGCACGTTAGCCCCGTTGTGTTCCCGGGCGTACCTCGCCAGTGTCTGGTCGGTGCACATTGCCGCGCGGACCCCGTTAATCTTGTTGGCGGCTATCGTCGATCCCAGCCCGGCGCCGTCAATGACAATGCCCGCATCCGCCTCGTGATGCGCGACCATGCGTGCGACGATCGCGGCGATGTCGGGGTAGTCCACCGGCTCGGTGCCGTAGGTGCCAATGTCGTCGACCGCCAGCCCGCGCCGACGCAGATCGTCGCGGAGCGCCGCCTTCAACGTCACGCCAGAATGGTCACTGCCGATCGCGATGCGGCGTATCTCGGAAACCGGCGCGAGGCCAAGGAGGTCCACATCGACGACGTCGCGCAGCACCGTCACCTTGCGGGCGCGCAAGGTGTCGAGGGCAAGTGGCGTGATGTGACCACCGGGAGTGAGCGAGACGGCGCCGCCACTCTCGATGGTCCGCGCGTCGGCTTCGGTAATGATGTCGTAGCGCTTCATTCGCAGCCTTCTATGCTACCCTCGGACGGCATGCCGACGGCATTGATCCCGGTGTTCATTCCAGCGGAAGCGCTCAAACATCGGATCGCCGAGCTCGCCAAAGAGATTCGCGGCGACGTGCCAA
The DNA here is from genome assembly GCA_013813075.1 of Acidobacteriota bacterium. GTDB lineage: Bacteria > Acidobacteriota > Vicinamibacteria > Vicinamibacterales > UBA2999 > JACCSI01. Next base: position 1,792 of record JACCSI010000275.1, read on the forward strand.
ACGACGATCTGCATTTCGTTTGCGTGCTCAAGGGCGGCGTCCTGTTTCTCGCCGACTTGATCCGTGAAATGGAAGGCACGGTGACGATGGACTTCATGGCCCTCTCCAGTTACGGGTCCGGGACGACGTCGTCCGGCGAGGTACGACTCGTCAAGGACCTGGATTACGGTCTCGAAGGACGTAACGTCATCATCGTGGAAGACATCGTCGACACCGGCCTGACGCTGCATTACTTGCAGGAGATTTTACGCGCACGCAATCCGCGCTCACTGCGGACTGCTTGCCTCTTGAGCAAACCATCGCGGCGCAAGATTGACGTCTCCGTCGATTACATCGGCTTCACGATCGAGGATCGCTTCGTCGTCGGTTACGGACTCGACTACTCCGAGCAATATCGCAACCTGCCATACATCGGCGCGCTTCAATAGCGACTCTCGCTGATGCCTGGTAAGCGCCACGCTCGGGTAACCCTCGGTCTGACTCGACGACGTGACCGACGCGATCATTGCTTGATTGCCGCCCTGACCTGCCCTGCCGCGATACGCGCCGCGTCGAGCACTTGTCGCTCGTCGAGCGTCAACACTTTGCCGCCGCGCATCAACATCTTGCCGTTGACGATCGTCGTTTCGACGTCGTCTCCGCGGGTGGTGTAGACCAGGTGTGAGATCGGGTCGTACATCGGTGTCTGACGGGGTTGATCCATCCGCACGACCAACACGTCCGCCAGCTTCCCCGCTTCGAGCGACCCCAGCTGTTTCTCGCGTCCGATGACGCGGGCGCCGCCGATCGTCGCCATCTCGAGCGCCGTGCGTGCGCTGAGGGCACTCGGGTCTTTCGACACCAGTTTGTGCAGGAATGCCGCCTGGCGCATCGCCTCGAACATATCCAGGTCATTGTTGCTGGCCGCGCCATCGGTGCCCAAGCCCACGGCAAGGTTGGCTTTCAGATACTCGAGAACGGGCGCGACGCCGCTGGCGAGCTTCATGTTGCTTTCCGGGTTGTGCGCGATACCCACGCCCCGTCGTTGCAGCAGCTGCACTTCGTCGGGCTGAATCCACACGGCATGGGCGGCGATCACGCCGGGCGCCCAGAAGCCCAGCGCCTCGAGCGCCGCGACCGGGCGTGCGTGGTGGCGGTCCAGGGAGCGCTGCGTCTCAGGCTCGGTCTCCGCGAGATGAATGATGAGCGGCACGTTATATTTCGTGGCGAGCGCACGGGATCGCGCCAGCGTGTCGGCATCATTCGTATACACGGCATGTGGCGCGACCGCGGGCGTAATCAGTTCGTCGTGCTGAAATTCCTTGATAAACGCCTCAGCGCGGGCGAGCGCATCCGCCGGCGTTTTGGCGTCGGGTACCGGAAACTCGATGACGGTCTGGCCGAGCAC
>JACCSI010000282.1 GCA_013813075.1 Acidobacteriota bacterium
GTGTTGTACGAGGCGCCGAAAAACTTGACCCGCCGTCGAGCGACTACGCCGCGCATCGCGAACGGGTCGAACTCGAGCTGCGCGATCGCATCTGCGAGCACACGCTCTTCCCCCTCGCTGATGAAGCGCGGCTGGTAGAGAAAGCCGTCAGGGCGATCGCCAAACAGACTCACGACCCTCCACTGGTGACAGGGTGGCGCAGCTATTTTCTCATCTTCGCCACGTCCACCGAGTCATGTGGCCGATAGTTCCGGTGGCAGGACCCGTAGGAGGCTGGAATGGGGCGTTGGTCGTCACGCCAAACAGCCGCGACGGCTCCTCTGCGCCAATCTGCCGCCGACGCGCGCGTGATCGGGCGGCGCGTCACACGCCCCACTGCGGCTCGTGCTGTTCCAGATCAGGAAGCGTGGCACTGGCCAGAGGCCACGTCGAGGCGCGGGCCAGTCCCTCGATCGCTCGGGCACTCGTATGCGCCGAGATGGGGCCATCCAGGTACAACATGGCCAGCCCGTGCGGGACCGCCCACACCAACATGGCCACGGCAATCGGGTCGATGTCGTCATGGCCATGCGCCAGGCGCGCGACTCGGACGGTGTCCACCAAACGCTCGAACGTTCGTGAGGAGACTGCGGCCAGCAGGGGATATTTCCGGTGTTCGACCAGGTGAGGCCGGAACATGACCTTGAAAAAGTGCGGCCGATCGAGCGCGAAGCGCACGTAGGCCGCGCCCAGTTCCGCCAAACGAGCGGCGGGGTCCTGACCCGCCTGGTCCAAGGCGGCCGCTTGCGACGCGTCCAACAGCGTAAAGCCGCGCTCGGCGACCGCCGCCAGCAACCCCGACTTGTCTGCAAAATGGTGGTACGGGGCGGCTTGCGAGACGCCAGCGCGCCTCGCCACCTCACGCAGACTGAGTCCGGTCGGGCCCTTCTCCGCCGCCAACGCGGCTGCCGCATCGACCAGCGCTTCCTGAAGCGCCCCGTGGTGATACGCCGTCTTGAGAACTTTCTTCATCTTGACATCGTTAAGATAACTAGGAAGTATCTTAACAATGTTAAGTTCCCGCGCGTCACGAATCTTGTTCTGGACGGGAATGCTCTTCGTGCTCTCCAGCGCCTTCCACCTCGGGGTCTGGGTCACCGCCGGCATGCCCAGCCTGGAAGGCCCAGTCAGCTGGCGCAAACCGATGACCTTTGGGATCTCGACCGGGGTGCTGTCGGTCTCTCTCGCGTGGGTGATCGGGCTCCTGCCGCAGACCGCACGTCGGGTGCGGCAAGCCTGGCTTTTTTCGTTGCTGCTGATCGCCGAAGTCGCCCTCATCGACATGCAGCAATGGCGCGGCGTTGCGTCGCATTTCAACAACGCGACCCGATTCGATGGGGCCGTCTTCACGGCGATGGGCGTTCTCATCACGAGCGCGGCGGCCCTCATCGCCGTGTGGACGGTCGCACTGTTTCGCCAGCCGTTGTCGAGGTCACGTGGCTACGGGGTGGCGGCCCGCGCCGGTATGGTGATGCTCAACATCGGCAACCTCGTCGGTATGATCATGGCTGCGTCGGAGGCGACTGCACTCAAGCCCATCCACGGCGTCGCGCTGCACATGATTCAGGTGCTCCCCGTGCTGGTGTGGCTGACTGCGCGACTGGGATATCCTCGGGCATGGCGCGGCGAACCGACCTCTTCACCCTGGTACTCATCGCCGGGCTCGCGTCCTCTGTAACGGCGCAAATCCGCGGCGACGTTGTCGTCAGCGGATTACGGACTCCGGTGGCGGCGGTCGCGGATCCCACCGACCGTTCGGTCTTTTTCGTCGCCGAGCAGGGCGGGCTGATCCGGGTCGTGCGAGACGGCGCGCTGCTGGACGAGCCATTTCTGGACCTGCGCAACGACATCAGCATCGGAGGCGAGCGCGGCCTTCTTGGTCTGGCCCTTTCACCAGACTACGCGCAGTCGCGGCGCGCCTATGTCAACTTTACCAATCGCAACGGCGACACCGTTGTCGCGCGCTTCGTGCGCGACGCGAACAACCGATTGATCGCCACTCGTGCATCGCG
>JACCSI010000307.1 GCA_013813075.1 Acidobacteriota bacterium
GCGCGATGCGGCGCCGTGAGCCATCCACTTGCAAATGAAATTTTCGTGAGCTAATATTTCTCGTGAAATGCCGCGCCCCATCGCGTCCCAGCCCGTGCCCGCGGAAGGCGCCGTCGTCACCAAAGCCGTGCTGCGGGCGGCCGCCCGGCTCGGACTTCCCAACAAGACCCTGTCGCGCGTTCTCGGCGTCTCCGAGGCCAGCGTCTCGCGCATGGGTTCGGGCACCTACATCCTGTCACCAGACGACAAGCCCTTCGAGATCGCCATCCTGTTTTTGAGGCTCTTCCGCTCGCTCGACGCCATCGTCGCCGGCGACGAAGCTGCCGCCCAAGCGTGGCTTCGGCACGACAATGTCACGCTGGATGGAACACCGGGGGCTTTAATTCAGTCACTGCCTGGTCTGGTCGCTGTCGTTGGCTATCTCGACGCCCGTCGTGCGCTCGTCTAGCGCGGGCGAACTTGCCGGGCGCTGCTGGCGCGTGGTGGAAGCGCAGCATGTCATCTCGACTCTGAAGCTCGTTGATACCCTCGCTGAACAGGCGCTCCTCGAGCAACTGCTCGACGCGAGCAAACCGCCAGTGCCGCCCGACTGCAGGCACCTGCATTATCTGTTGTCCACGCCGTTCCGCTACGGTGCTCCTTATCCGCGTGGCTCGCGCTTTCGGCGTCCGGGCTTGACCGCCGGGGTGTTCTACGCGTCGCAGAAACCGGCCACCGCGATGGCGGAGCTCGCCTTCCACCGCCTGCTGTTCTTCGCGGAGTCACCGCAGACAGCGTGGCCCGTCAATGCCGGCGAGCACACGGCGTTCGCCGCGCGCTTCCGCACGGCTGCCGGACTGGATCTCACGACTGCAGGCCTCGACGGTCCCAGCGCACAGTGGTCGCATCTTACGGACTACACCCCTGGACAGCAACTGGCGGAGACGGCGCGCGCGGTCGGAATGGCGGCGATTCGCTACAAATCCGTTCGCGATCCGCAGGGCGGTGTGAACATTGCCCTACTGGTGTGTGCGGCGTTCACCTCGCGGTCGCCCCTTGAGCGGCACACCTGGCGCCTGCATCTAGGGACGACTGGCGCTCGGGCGATCTGCGACGACCCACCGCTTCGTCTCGAGTTCGATCGTTCTGTGTTTGCCGCCGACCCACGCATTGACGCGCTGCGATGGGACCGATGATCGAGAGTGCGCTCGAGCAGACTCGCTTTCCTCTTCGTTTCCCTTCACTTCCCACGCTGATCGCCTTCTCGGAGGCTGCGCACCCTTTGCCGACGGTTGATCCCACTAGAGCGTGATGCCGAAGCGCCGCGCCAGGATCAGCGCAGTCGCAACTGACAACAGCGCGTACACCATCATCCAGTGCACGCGCCATCCGAGCACATCAAGGCCCGGCTCGGTATACGGCACGAAGATCGCGGCAATGGGACCACCCGCGGGCAGCGGGGCCTCGGATGGATACAGCAATTGGTTCAGCAGCCCGGGCGACACACGACCGGGCGAGCGACGAGCCAGCCTGTTAGACACGCGCAGAGTCTTGGTGGCCGCACTGCCACCGATTCGAACCGTGAGCGTGTGGTCGCCCTCGGCGTCCGGAACGCTGCGCCACAGCACCTCGTTCAATGCCACCAACCGCACTGGGCCGGTTTCCACGCGTATCCCCGGCGGCGCTACGATCACCACGTCGGGCGGCGCACTGCCGGATGCTGCAGATGACCGGAGCTCGACCCTGATGAGGGCCGGCTTCCCGACCTCGAGTCCCGCGTAGCCGTATACGGCGTGCAGGTGAGCGACGAGCAGCGTCAACGGTACCGCCATCCACGCCAGCGGCACCAGCGACAGCCGGAGGTATGTGGCGTTGTGACGCAGAGCGTCGCCGAGCGCCCGCAGGACCGCCCGAAGGTCGTCGTTGAACAAACGGATTTCGAAGAGGGCCGCGTGAATACCGCGCTTGGTCTGGACCAGACGTTTCTGGTCGGAAGTCCAGGCCACGACCGGCAACGTCGCCGCCGCGGTGGCAAGCGCCACGACCAGCAGGCTGACGATCGGAGGTAGTCCCAGAAGTGGACCGAGGACGAGATCGACGAGCACGGTCAGCGCGTCGTTCACCCACGCGAGGACGCGCTCAGGAAATGTAGCCAAGCCCCTTCAGCTTCTTCTTGATGTCCTCCTCGGAGTCGGAGTCGTCGATCTTTGCCAACTCTTTTTCGAGCACGTGGGTCACGAATTCGCTGACCGAAGAGTAGCCGGCAAGGTCGGCATAGCGCTTCGCGCGCGACAGAAGCACCTTGTCCAGTTTGATGCGCGGTCCAAACATGTCAGTGTTTCTCACTTGCGCGTGTCTTACTTGCGCGCGGGAAATCGCCGATACCGAAGTCCGCGAGAATCGCCGCGGCCAGGCTTCCAATTGTCGGCGCAGGCCGACGCAGGGGACGGCTGGTGAGCAGGATGCCTGGCACCGCCTCGTGATCCATGCAGTGGTCGCCGCTCCAGTGACTGGTGTTGTCGACGATGGTCTCGCGAGGCAGACCGCCTAGCGCCGACTCGTCCGACCCGCGCGTGCCCTTGGCATAGCCGACGATTAAATCGGGCGCGAGATCCTCGTTGCCCGTCAACTGGTAGACCTGCTCGCGGGGATAGGCCTTGGTAATCGCGGCGGTTGCGGTTTGCGAATCAATGGTCGCGAGCAGCTTGTCGGCGATCTCCTTCACCAGTCCCTCGCGCGCCGCCGGCTCGACGACGCCGTCGCGCTCGCGTCCCTTCACGTTCACATAGAGGCCATTGAGCCCAAGTCCATACGCGCGGGTGCGCGACCAGTCCACATTGGCAAAGAACCCCGGATCGTCGAGGCGATTCGGATCGCGCAACGTCAGGTAGCCGTTGTCGCGCAGCCAGCTATTCAGATGAAACGCCCGCCGCCACGAGGTGAAGCCGTGGTCGGACATCACCACCAGCAAATCATTGGGTCCGAGTCTTGCGAGCGTGTCGGTAACGACCGCATCGAGACCGCGGTAAAGCTCTTCAACGACCTGTGCGTTGGGCGCATCGGTCGTTGCGTTGTAGGCGGGGTGGCCGCGATCGCGTGGTCGCCACATCATGTGCGACACCTGATCGACGTTGCCAAAGTAGTAAAAGAGGAGGCCGCTGGCGAAGTTGTCGAGCACGTACCCGTATTGGCGGCGGTTCTCGTCGCCGGCAATGCGTGCCTGGGCCAGGAATTCCGCATCGGTCAGCACACCCGTTTTCAATCCTTTGGTGTCCTCCGGCATCCCTTGTGTGTAAAAGCGGCCGGTCGCGTCGGCGAGCTCAGCGGCGTAGCTCGCGGGATGCGACACCGGCATGGCCGGTTCCAGAGGATCGATATTGAGCGGGCTGGCGTACAGCTCGAAGAACGGATCGAGCCCTTTGAGGAAGAAGCGAATCTCGCCCCTGAGCGATTGCGTCGGCGCCAGCGGAAAGCTGACCGGCACCCAATCGGTCCATTCACCGACTGCCAGCAGCCGCTCTTCCCCGCCCACCACGAGCTTGACGTGGGTGTTTTCGGCACTCACGTAGACGCTGAGATCGGCGCGCACCTTTTCCGGCGTTCGCAGAAACGGGTTGTCGGGTCCGTCAAGCGTTGCGCGAACCACACCCTCCCGCACCCTCACGCGCTGGACGACGCCGCCGGATAGTGCCTGGTCGGCAAAGGCATAGGGCTCGGAGGTGTAAAACGCAAACGTGCCATACGTGCCCAGCAAATCGGGCGTGCCCATGCCGCTCAGCTCGCGGGTGGCGGTGCCAGATGGCGGGAAGTTGGCGGGCATGCGGATGATGGTGGTGGGGACGCCGCGCTCTTCGAGCACCTCCCAGAACGGTTGACCGCGCCGGAGCAACTCTACACGCGCACCCGAGAGCGGAAGCTGCCACCGGCCGACGCCGATGGTGCGCTCCGCGCCTTCGGTGCGCGTCGTGGATAGATAGGGCAGCATCGTCTTTGGATCGCGATGCACAAAATCGAAGATGCCGTGCCCGCCGGGGTCGAGTCCCGTGATGAAGGTGGACCACGCGACCGGGCTCTGTGGCGGAATCGTGGTGCCGAGCTTCGCGAACCCACCCGATGCGGCCAGGCGGGCCAGCCCTGGCAGGCGGCCGCTGTCGATCATTTCCCGGGTGAGGTCGTAATCCAGGCCGTCGAAGCCCAGGACGATGACCTTGTGGCCATCAGGTAGGTGTCTGTCGCAAGCCGTCCCAACCAACGCCACAGCAAGAACCAGTGCCAGTGTTCGGCCGACCCCGGTGGTGCTCATGCCAGCCCTGCTAGTGGGCGGCCGTCCATGTACGACGGTGGTTCGATGCCGAACAGACGGAGCGCCGTGGGGGCGATGTCGATGAGCGAGGGCTCTTGCGTGTCGGTCTTGCGATTACAGAAGAACACGCCAGGCACCAGCCGCGGATCGATGCAGTGGTCGCCGCTCCACGGCTTCAGGTTGTCCTCGAACACCGCGCCTGCCACCACACCGGTGGCGCAATCCCACGACGTTCGGTAGCCGGCGTTGTAGCCGATGATGAAGTCGGGCGCGTTCTCCAGGTAAGGGCCCGCATACAGGGTCGCGGTATCAAAGGCCTCGGTGATACCCACCGCCGACTGCTCCTCGTCGCGCAACCCGCGAAGCTTTCGCATGATCTCCGCCTTCAGTGTCGCCGCGCCGGCACCAGGCGCGACGATGCCGTGCGCCTCGCGGCCTTGGAGATTGAGAAACAGCCCCGTGAGCCCGAGCGCATACGCCCGAGTGGCCGACCAGTCGACATCCCGGAGCCACTCGGAGGAGCCATCGGCGCCAGGTTTGAGCGCCAGGTAGCCTTCGCGCAGCAGCCACTGATTGAGGTTGACGCCTCTCCGGAACGAGCTGAACCCGTGATCGGAGATGACCATCAAAACGTCGTCGTCGCCGAGCTGCTGCCTGACTCGACCCACGAGCGCGTCGTTACGACGATAGAGATCGCGAATGGCGTTGCGCTCGGGCGAGGTCGTGCGGCCGCGTCCAGCAGGGTGTGCCGGGTCGATGTCGCGCCAGAACATGTGCTGGATACGGTCCGTGGCGTCGAACACGCAGACGAGACTGCCGCGGCGCAACCGGTCCAGCGCGGCGAAGAACATGGCCTCGCGCTCGCTGTCGATGTCGTAGGTCTGCTGCAGAAACGTGGCGTCGTCGGTGACGCCTTCATTGAGCGCCCAGGTGTCCTCCGCCAGCCCCAGCGTGGCGAAGGGCCCGATCTTCTTCTCCAGATAGGTGGCGTAGTAGGAGGGATGCGAAATCGGCATCGCCGGCGTGGCGGGATCGATGTTGATGGGCGACACATACAACGAGAAGTGCTCGCCCATCTCGGTCACGAGCAGGCGCGTGAGCCCCTTCACCGTCACGCCCGGCATCGCCGAAAATGTCAGCGGGATCCAGTTGCTCAGGATGCCAACCGCGAGCGTCACTGCCGTGTCGCCGATTGCAGCATCCGCCTGGCGTCCCTGGCGATCGATCCGCACGCGCAACGGCAGCGAAAGCGGCGGCGTGCCGTCGATGAAGACATTGTCGGGACCGTCCAGCGTGCTCTCGATGCGGTCACCGTCGATCGACACGTGGCGACGCACCCCGCCCTCTTTGAACCCCTGGGCCGACGGCCGGGTGGTGTAGAGGAGGAAAGTGCCCTGCGTACCCAACAGATCGGGCACGGACATCGCGCTCAGCTCGGCGCCGTAGAACCGATCTGGGGGGAAGGTGATCGGCACGCGCAGGACAGTGCTCCAAATACGATGTTCGCCGAGGATGGTCCAGAACGGCTTGGACTTGCGCAGCAGCCGCAGCTCCGGCCGGTGCAGCGGAATGCGAAAACGTCCGATTCGCAGGAATTTCTCGACCTTGCCGATGCGCGCTGACGACAGCCGGGGGAGGTAGGTGCGCCGGTCGCGATCGAGAAAATCGAAGATGTTGTGACGCGCCGGGTGCGAGCCGGTGCTGAACGACGACCAGGCGACCGGCGAGACCGCCGGAAACGTGGTCTTGAGCCGCCGGTAACTGCCGGCGGCGGCGAGCGCGCTGAAGTTGGGCAGGATGCCCTCGCGCATGAATTGATCGGTGAGTGCCGGATCCTGGCCGTCGAGGCCCACCACGATGAGCCGCGCGATCGCCGCTTTCGGTGGCCTCGGGTGCATCAGGGCCAACCACAGCGCGCGGAAGGGCCACGCCACCACGGTGACGATCACCGCGAGCATCGTCGTGATCAACACGAACGCCGATGACATCAGGGCGAATCCCGCGCCGGGCCCGATGTATGCTGAGGCCGGAGCGGTGCCGGTCAGCACGAGAAACGCCACCAGCGCAGCGACACGCCAGTGGCGGATGCCGTGGTCTGGACGCTGTGCGGATGTCCGGGAACGATGCAGCGCGGTCATGAGATCGTCGTTCACTCTAGGCGGGCCGCACGCGTTTGGCAACGTCCGATGACCCGCAGTCCCTTCCTCCGCCGCCTTCGCCGCGGCCGTCCCATCGTGGTCGTGTCGGGCCTGCCGCGGTCCGGCACGTCAATGGCGATGAACATGCTGGCGGCGGGCGGGCTGCAGGTCTTGACCGACGACGTGCGCGGTGCCGATGGGAGCAATCCCAACGGGTACTACGAGCTCGAGCAGGTCAAGACGCTTAGCGCCGGGACCGACAGCCGCTGGCTTGCAGGGGCACGCGGCAAGGCACTGAAAATCATTTCCTTCCTCCTGACCTACCTGCCCGAGTCCTACGATTACCAGGTCCTCCTCATGAGGCGAGATCTTGGAGAGATCGTCGCGTCGCAGAACGCGATGCTCGACAGCCGAGGCCAGGCGCACGGCGCAGAGGACGACCGCATGCGGGCGCTCTATGAGGAGCACCTTGCGCAGGTGATGCGCTTTCTCGCGCGCCGCGACTGTTTCTCGACGCTGCCGGTGGACTACGCCGAGGTCGTCGGGGACCCGCGTCAGCAGGCCTCGCGCATCAATGCCTTTCTCGGCGCGCACCTCGATGTCGATCGCATGGCGGCCGTCGCCTCGCCCGCCCTATACCGCAATCGTCGCCCGCCGCGCCGGTCGATAACGTAGGATGCGGTGCCCGTCTCCCCAGCGGTTTCGGCCAGGACCATCATGCACAGAACACTTGTCTGGACCTTCGTGTCGGCGATGCTCCTCGCGCAATTCGTCGCGGCGCAGCCGCAGTGGCCGACGAAAACCTGGCCAACAGCCACGCCGCGTGCCGAGGGAATCGACGCGAACGTCCTTGATCGCTTCGGCGCCGAGATTGCTGCCGGAACATTCGGGTTGATTGACAGCCTGCTGGTCATCCGGCACGGCAAGATCGTCTATGAGCGGGAGTACAAACACGATTACGACACCATCTAGCGAGGCGATGACGCCAAGTCGCGCGAAGCGCGGGATGTCTGTTGGGTCGATGGTTTCGATGTGTTCCAGCCGGTGGCGCCGACCTCGAGCGGGGACCGGGTTGACCGCCGCGGCCTGCTCGAAGGCATCGAGCGACATCCGAATGGCGCGATCGCCAATCGCGTGGATCCAGATCTGCCATCCGCGTTTATCGATCATTGTCACCAGTTTCGTCAGCGCGTCAGGGGAAAGATTCGGCGCCCCGGCCGTGCCGCTGTTCGTATAGGGCGCCAGCAGCGCTGCCGTCCGGCTCTCGATGACGCCGTCTGCGAAGATCTTTACCGCGCCCGTTTTCAAGGTCGCATCGTCGCCGAGTTTCTTCCACGCCGCTTCCATCCGATCGAGGTCTGCGTCAGTGGTGTCCGCCGAGGCGGAGAGGGCCAGGTAGGTCCGGACCCGCAGCTCTCCGGCGTTCCGCGCCTCCTCATAGAGTTCCAGATCTTCCAGGCGGCCTCCGGCGTTCTGGATGCTGGTCACGCCGAACCGGTGCGCCTCCGCGATGGCGGCGCGGAGTCCCGCCCGCCGATCGTCGTCGCTGAGCTGCGGCATGATCCGGTTGACGATGTCAGCGGCCGACTCTTTCAGATGCCCGGTGGGCTCGCCGGTCCTGGCGTCCTTGACGACGACGCCATTGATCGGATCGGCAGTGTGTTTCGTGATCCCCGCCATCGCCAACGCTTTTGAGTTCACCCAGATGCTGTGGCCGTCGTAACAGTTCATGACCGCCGGACGATCGGACACGATCGAATCCAGCTGTTCGCGGGTCGGCGCGCCGCCGGGGAAAGCGGAATAGAGCCAGCCCTGACCGACCACCCAAGGGCTGGCAGGGTTAGCCGCGGCAAACGCCCGGATCTTGTCCTGCACCTGTAGCAAAGTCGTCAGGCCCGCGAGATCGACGTCGCCGAGCGCCAGCCC
>JACCSI010000313.1 GCA_013813075.1 Acidobacteriota bacterium
GTTCCGCGTCGATGCCCCGGCCGTCCTCCGCTACGCCGACGAGCGTGTCGCAATCGACCAACTGCGCGTCGTCGCCGACGACTCGACCGTGGCCGTGAGTGGCGACCTTCCGGTCACGGACCGTGGCGCGCCAGGGGCGATCAACGTCAACGCGCGCGGCAACCTGGCGACGCTGGCACGATATGCCCCGGCGGGTACCAATCTCACGGGCTCGGGCGAGCTCACCATTACCGGCATCGTGCGCGGGACGCTGAAAGCCATCGATCCCGACCTCACGCTGATCGTCGCCAACGGCACGGTGTCGACTCCTGAGACGGCACCGGGACTCTCCAACCTCAACGTGCGGACGCGGGTTGCTGATGGTGAAGCGACGATCGAGACGCTCAACGCGAACTGGGGCGTGGCGCGAATCACGGCGGCTGGCCGCATTCCCCTCGAAGTCTTGCCGGCGCTGCCGGTCGAGATTCCGCGCCGCGGCGGACCAGCCACCTTCACCGCCAGCGTCATTGGCCTTGACGTGTCGCAATTGCCCGGCGCGCCTGAGGGACTTGGCGGCCGCATCAGCCTCGACGCAGAGATGTCGGCCGGCCGTGCCGACCTTGCGGCGCTCGAAGGGCGCGTCACGTTTCCGGAACTGGCGCTGACGTTCAACGGGCTGACGCTGGCCCAGCAGCAGGTCTCGACCATCGCGCTCTCGGCCGGCACCGCTCGCATCGAGCAATTCACCCTGACCGGCTCGGTCGGGACCCTTACCGCCGGCGGCACCGTTGGCCTCACTGGTGAACGGCCTCTGAACGTTGACGCCAACGGCAACATGAACGTGGCCGCGCTGTCGCTGTTCACGGACGCGGTGCGCGCTGAAGGCGACACGACATTGAAGATTGCCGCGCGTGGGACGATAGCGGCGCCGGAGTTGAACGGCGTCGTGGAACTCGCCGACGCGACCTTCGTCGTCGACGAGCCGACCATCGCCGCCGAAAGGGTGTCGGCGCGCTTCGACCTTGAAGGACGGCGCATCTCGGTGGCGCGGCTGACCGGCGATGTCAACGGCGGCAGCCTGACCGGGTCCGGCTTTGTGGAACTGGGCGAGCGCGGCGTGGCCGACGCCGCACTCGAGTTGAAGATCGACGATATGGCCCTCGACGCGCCACTGGACCTGCGAAGCCTGTCCGATGCGGTGGTGAGCATCGCGAAGCGCGGCGACGAGTTCGTGGTCGAAGGTCAGGTCACCATCGACGAAGCCGGCCTCACCGGCGACATCAACTTCGATGAAGGCCTGCTCGCGGCCATCAACGCGCGCCGCAGCCTCGACCTCACCGAGGAGCGCAACGCGTTTCTCGAGCGCATGCGGCTCAACCTCAACATCGACACCGCATCGCCGATCATTGTCGAGAACAACCTTGCGCGGGCGGAAGTCACGGCCGACCTGCGGTTGATTGGGACACCTTATGAGCCCGGACTGTCGGGCCGTCTCACCGTCCTCGAGGGCGGCGAAATCACCCTCAACGAGCGCCGCTACGAAGTGGAGCGCGGTGTCATCACCTTCATCGGTGAGCGGCGCATCCTGCCGTCATTTGATCTGCTGCTCAACACGTCGGCTCGCAATTACGACATTACCCTGGCGGTCACCGGCATGCCGGGCGAGACGGAAACGAGCTTGACGTCGGACCCGACGCTGCCAGAGCCGGACATCATGGCGCTGCTGGTGACCGGCCGTACGCTTGACGAGATGCGTGGCGAAGAGTTCGAGGTCGCGCAAGAACAGGTGTTGTCGTATCTGGCCGGACGCGTGGGTTCACAACTGGGCCGCGGGCTCGAGCGGGCGACCGGGCTCAGCACGGTGCGCATCGAGCCCAACCTGATCGCCAACGAAGTTGACCCGAGTGCGCGGCTGACTGTTGGCCAGGAGCTGACCGATGATCTCGAGCTCATCTATTCCACCAATCTCACCGACAGCAGTGATCAGATCTGGGTCGCGGAGTACGACGTCACCCGCCGGTTCCAAACCCGAGGCGTGCGACAAGGCGACGGGAGCTATCGTGCCGAGTTTCGTCATGACGTTCGCGTCGGCGGACAGCCCGAACCGCGGCGAATCGCGCGGCAGCGTCCTGAGGTGGCAGCGGTGAACGTCACGACCGACGGTCCGCTCGTCGACACGGAGATCCGTGCGTTACTTGGCGCCAAAGCAGGCGACCGCTACGACTTCTTCAGCGCCCGCGATGATGTGCGGGATATCGAAGAAGAGTTGGAAGAGCGCGGCCACCTGCAGTCGCGCGTGCGGCTGCAGCGTCAGGGCGGGAACGATGCGGTCACACTTGACCTGCACGTGACGGCGGGACCTCGCGTGGCGCTCGTCTTCGACGGGGCAACGCCGCCACGCAAGGTGGTGAGGGAGGTGACCACGAAGTGGCGCCGTGGTGTCTTCGATACCCAGCGCCTCGACGACAGTGTCGAAGCGCTGACCGGCTGGCTGATGGGTGACAACTACCTGCAGCCGAAGGTTTCGGCCGCTGTCGAAGAACTCGGTCCTGACCAACGGCGGGTGCGCTTCCAGATTGCGCCTGGCACCAGGTTCAACAGCGTTGTCCTGGCGTTCGAGGGCGCGTCAGGCGTTGCGCCGGGCGAGCTCGACGACATCATCAACCAGCTGGATCTCGAGCAGCAGTTGTTCACCGATCCACTACAGGTCACCGAGCTGCTCGAGCGGTACTACCGCGAGCAGGGTTACCTGGTCGCGGACATCAAGGCGCCTCGTTTCGAGTTCGACGGGCCGAGGGCTCGCGTCGTGCTGCAAGTTGCGGAGGGACCGCGCTTCCTCGTCCGGGACGTGACCACGAGTGGCAATGCGGTCGTCCCGAGCGCGGCGATTCTCACGCAGCTCCCCTTCGCCTCTGGCGATCCGTTTCTGCCATTTGCCGGTGAGAACGCGCTCGACGAAATTCGCAACCTCTACTGGGGGCGCGGCTACAACGACGTCCGGTCGGACTACGAGCTCGTGCTCGATCGCCCCGCCGGCCGGGTGGACGTCCGCTTCACCATTGCCGAGGGCCTGCAGTCGGTGGTCGCCGCCGTCAACATTCAAGGTAACGCCCAGACCAGCGACCGACTGGTCCGCGAGCAACTCGAGGTGCGTCCGGAAGCACCGCTGGATCTGAGCGCGCTGGCGCGCTCGCGACGCAACCTCTACGACACGCGCGCGTTTTCGATTGTGGACATTACGCGCGAGGAGCTGGCGAGCGACAACGGTGCAAAGCCCGTGCGGCTGAACGTATCGGTCCGCGAGGTGCAACCGATCCAGATCCGCTACGGTGCGTCGTACGACAGCGAACGCGGCGTGGGCGGTGTGCTCGACGTGTCGACGCACAACATGCTGGGCAAGGCGCGCATCCTCGGCCTCAACACGCGGTACGACGGCCAGGTACGAGAGATTCGCGGATATATCAGCCAGCCATCGTTGCGCTACTGGCCCATTCAGACGACCGGAAGCGTCTACTGGCGGGAGGAGCACAACTCCGCCACCGAATTGACAGGGCGATTCGACATCAGCCGACGAGGCGCGTCGCTTCAGCAGGAGCGAGAGCTCCGCGACGACTATGTGTGGAGCTACGGATTCCGCTACGAGCGTGCGCACAGCTTTGACCCCGCGCCCAGTGGCGTGCTGGACGAAACCGTGACGGTCACACCGCTCACCAGCACCTTCACGCGCGAAACGCGCGATGAGGTGCTTGACGCAACCAAAGGCTCGTTCTCGTCGCAGGCTCTGTCGTACTCGCCGTCGTGGCTTGGCTCGGATCAGGCCTTTGTCAAATACTTCGGCCAGTACTTTCATTACTTCCCGCTCCAGCGCGAACGCCGCGAACGCTTCACTAACGAGCTGCTGCGGCCACGATTCGTCTACGCTGCCGGCGTGCGACTGGGCTTGTCGCGCGGCTTTGGCGGATTGGTCCCAGTCAGCGAGCGGTTCTTCGCAGGCGGCAGCACGACACTGCGCGGCTTCGAACACAACGCCGCCGGACCGGTGGGTGCAGACGCCCTGCCCACGGGCGGCGAGGGGATGCTCGTCATCAACAACGAACTTCGCTTCCCCATGGTCAGCATCTTCGACGGCGTGGTTTTCAGCGACGTCGGCAATGTCTTCCAACGGTTCTCGGACTTCTCGCTTTCCGACATGCGCAAGACGGCGGGCATCGGCCTGCGTGTCAGGACCCGCTGGTTCCTGGTACGTGGCGATTACGGTGTGTTGCTGGACCAGCGCGCCGGAGAGACACGCGGCCGTTTCTACTTCAGCCTCGGCCAGGCGTTCTAACATCACGTCGTCAGGCGACGCTTGACCCCCACCCAGAACACCAGGTAGTAGCCGAGCACGACGGCCCCCGCGGCAATCGAGCCGGCCGCGCCCGACGCGGCGAGCCACGAGCCGTCGTCTCCGCTCGCTTGCCAGGCGTGCCATCCGCGCCACACGCCATAGATAAGACGCGCGGTCACC
>JACCSI010000347.1 GCA_013813075.1 Acidobacteriota bacterium
GGTCCTCCGAATGCGTCGCGCGACCAACCTGCAACAGCGCCCGAAAGCGCGAGAGAGCGACAAGATCAGTGGCCAGAGGCTACCGCTGAGCACTAAATGCGTCAAGGACGAACGCGCGACCTCGGGGTCCGGCTTCGCTGCCGAGGCGCCGTCATCGGGATGCGCAGCACGCCGATGCGCACAAATGCGCATCTTGGGCAAATGGATTAGTGACAGGGGTGGGGCAATCCGGTAAACTCACAGGTCCAAAGACAGCCTCGACCGTGAAGGGAGACCACAGCGATGGCGCACTTAGAGTTCCGCGGCGTGATTCGGTTAGGAGTAATCGCTGGCACCGTGCTGGCTCTTCCCGTGCTCGCCGCTGCCCAGTCGGCCCCGACCTTCAGTAAGGACGTCGCCAGCATTTTTCAGGAGAAGTGTGAGTCGTGCCATCGGCCCGATTCGATCGCGCCGATGTCTCTCGTGACCTACGAGGAGACGCGGCCGTGGGCCCGGTCGATTAAGAGCCGCGTCGCGGCGCGTCAGATGCCGCCGTGGCATATCGATAAGTCGATCGGCATCCAGCACTTCCAGAACGACCGTTCCCTGACCGAAAGCCAGATCGACACCATCGTGCGGTGGGTCGACGCCGGCGCCCCCAAGGGCGACCCGAAGGACATGCCGCCGCCCGTGAAGTGGGCTGATGACAACATTTGGAACTTCGCGAAAATTTTCGGCGGCCCGCCAGATCTGGTCGTCAAGTCCCCGACCTACACGCAGAAGGCCATGGCGCAGGACGCCTGGTTCAAGCCGGTCGTGTCGACGGGCCTCACCGAGGCCCGCTGGGTGCGTGCCATAGAAATTCGCCCGGCCAGCATCAAGGGCCGCAAGGTGACGCATCACGCGCTGGCGCGTCTGCAGCAGTCCGAAAACGGCGATGGCGCCCCCGAAGTCCGTGCGGCCGCCGCCGGCGGGGACGAGCCGGGCCCCGGCCTCTTCATGGAATGGGCCGTTGGCAAACAGGGCGAGATCATGCGCCCGAACTCGGGCAAGTTGATGTTGCCAGGCTCGAAAATCGTGTGGGACATCCACTACTCGGCCGCCGGAGAGGACATCACCGACTCGGTTGAGCTCGGCATCTACTTCTATCCAAAAGGCCAGGAGCCGAAGTATCGCCAGGCGCTGGCGCTCTTCAGCGGGATCACGGGCGGCAACCGCGCGCTCGATATTTCGCCAAATTCCGTCTACGTCGGCACCAACTTCCATGTGATGCGCAAGGCCGGACGTGTCGAGAACTTCCAGCCCCACATGCATTTGCGCGGCAAGGCCATGTCGATCGAGGCGATCCTGCCGACCGGCCAGACGCAGATGCTCAGCATGGTCAGCGAATTCAGCTTCAACTGGCACAACAACTACGTGTTTGCCGACGAAGCCGCACCGCTCCTGCCCAAAGGGACGATTCTGAAGATCACCTCGTGGCACGACAACACCGCCGCCAACAAGAACAACCCGGATCCAAATCAGTGGGTAGGTTGGGGCGACCGCACCGTCGATGAAATGGCGCACGCGTGGGTGAACATCACCTACATGGACGAAGAAGACTTCAAGGTCGAGGTCGAAAAACGCAAGCAGAAAGCGTCCACGACCACCGAACGACAGCAACAGCAATAGACCCGAAGAACAGGCGCCGCCCGTAAGTGCGGCGCCTTTTTTTTGTACTTCCCTCAGGAGTTAGCGGATGACTCGACATCGACATCTTCCTCTGTGGTCGGTCCTTGCCGTAGCCGTGGCACTGATGGCGGCGCCGGTGCCGGTGGCGTCGACGCGGCAACTCCCGCTTCAGCCCGCACGCGATGCAGGGCAGAGCGTGATCGCCGCGTTCGAAGGCTGGTACCCGAACGCCGACGGGTCGTTCACGCTGCTGGTCGGCTATTTCAACCGCAACCTGAAAGAGGCGCTGGACATTCCGATCGGCGCCAACAATCGCATTGAACCCGGCGGGCCGGACTACGGCCAGCCGACGCATTTCATGCCACGGCGCCAGTGGGGCGTGTTCACGATCAAAGTACCGAAGGACTTCGGCGAAAAGCGCCTGACCTGGACGA
>JACCSI010000178.1 GCA_013813075.1 Acidobacteriota bacterium
GTGTACAGGAACTCATCGGCGATCGGCGGTGGCTCGGTAGAGCACGTGACGCTGCGCACCTCATCCTCCTTCACTGCGCTGCTTGAGGCCGGCCGCCTCCATCTGAAAGTATCGATTGGTCAGGTCGCCCGCGAACCACGCGACCAGCGGACTCGGTCGGCGCTCGCGCTGATGTCACCGTTGTAGCGAATAGCCGCATGAGTCGCTCGCTATTGAACGAAGAACGACCAGTTTATGGCCGGCGCGCGAGCCGTTCGACCAGCGCAGGATACGCCACGCTCCATCGCATCAGACCGTAATACTGCGCAACGCGATTGGACGCGCCGAATTCGTAACTCGCGTCGTCTTGCGTGTTGTGCATCGGTCCGTGCGGCAGGATCTGGTGCGCGAACTCGTGGACCGCGGCACGGCCGACGCCGCGGCCCATGGCGTCAACGACATCAGCGCGGGTCGCTCCGGGTGGCGCGAACGCCATGGCTTGCGCCGCCAGCAGGTGGAAATTGACGAGGCCCGACCCGCCAAGCGGACCGAAGACCATGGATTGCCCCGAGGCGCCTGAAAAGCGCACCGACGATCCTCTCGACGGACGAATCATCTGGCTCACCGCGACGCGATACAAGGCGTCCTTGCGATCATTCACGTGGATCCGGAACTCGGCAAAGGCCTGCTCCACCTCGAGACGCGAAATCGCCGCAATTCGTCGCTCCTCGTCCGCGGTGAGCGGACCACCGATGCGCGTTGGGTCATGCAGCTCGAACGTCATCCCGTCTTCGAACCAGAACCCCGCGGTCACGACGTGATGACGCGACTTCAGCTCGAGCGCGCCGACGATCGACGCGGAGACGGCGATCGAGCACATCAGGATGCCGGTGGATGCGGTCATGGAAGCTGGCGGGGATTGCGCCCACGCCCTCCGGGGCTTGCGAGGGGCCACGGCCCCGTCCTTAGTTCGTGCCTATCCTGGGCGTCAACCCCATCTCATACATCAGAAACGCGTAGATGTCCGCTGTCGTCTCGATCTGCTTGGTGACGTTGCTCGCGCCGTGACCGCTCTTCGTCTCGATGCGAATCAGGATCGGCGTCTCCTTGCTCCCCTTCGCCTGCATCGTCGCCGCGTACTTGAACGAGTGTGCCGGCACGACCCGGTCGTCGTGGTCGGCGGTGGTAATCAGCGTCGATGGATACTTCTGTCCCGGCTTCACGTTGTGAATCGGGGAATAGGCAAAGAGCGCTTTGAACTCGTCGGCCACATCGCTCGAGCCGTAGTCTGCGATCCAGTTCCAGCCGATCGTGAACTTGTGGAAACGCAGCATGTCCATCACACCCACCTGCGGGATGGCGACGCGGAAGAGCTCGGGCCGCTGGTTGATCACCGCGCCGACGAGCAGGCCTCCGTTGGACCCACCTTGTGCGGCAAGCTTTGCCGGCGATGTGTACTTGTTCGCAATCAGCCACTCGGCGGCCGCGATGAAATCGTCGAAGACGTTCTGTTTCTTCAGCTTCGTGCCCTGGTCGTGCCACTCTTCGCCGTACTCGCTGCCGCCCCGCATGTTGACGCTGGCATACACAAACCCCTGTTCGAGCAACGCAATCCGGAGTGAGTTGAAACCGGGCGTCGTCGCGATGTTGAAACCGCCGTAGCCGTACATCAGCGTCGGGTTGTTGCCGTCGAGCGTGATGCCTTTCCTGTAGGTGAGGAACATCGGCACCTTCGCGCCGTCCTTGCTGGACACGAACACCTGCTTGGTTTCGTACTGATTCGCGTCAAGCCCCGGAATCTCCGGTGCGCGGAATGTGGAGCTGCGCCGCGCCGCGATGTCGTAACGAAAAATCGTCGAGGGGTAGGTGAAGGACGTGTAGTTATAGAACACGAACTTGTCGTCAACGTTGCCGGCAAAGCCGCTGACCGCGCCCAAGCCGGGCAACTGGACTTCGTTCTCGAGCGAGCCCTCGAGGTTGTGCACGTAGGCCTTGGACGCAACGTCCTTCATATAGGTCACGAACAGTTTGCCGCCCGCCACCGCCACGCCGTCGATCGGTTCGGTCTTCGGCGCGATAATCGTCTTCCAAGTCGGGGGCGCGGGATTCGCCGGATCAATACGGACGACTCGGCCATTGGGAGCGTCGTTATCGGTGAAGACGAGCAACTCGCCGCGCACGTTCTCCATGACGTTGTAGGTGTCGTCGGTAATGTTCGGGACAAGCGGAGCGAACTTCGATCCGGGTTTGGACAGATCCATCACCATCACGGCGTTGCCTTGCTTGCCGGTGCCGCGATCCGAGATATCGAGAATCGCAAACCGCTCATCTTCGGTCGTCGACAGCGTGTGGAAGCGCTGCGCGTTCTTGGGGTCCTCGTAGACGAGCTCGTCCTGCGATTGCGGCGTCCCGATGCGGTGATAGAAGACTTGATGATTCTCGTTGGCCGACGACAACTCCGTGCCTTTCGCCGGCTGCGGGTAACGGCTGTAGTAGAACCCATTGCCGCGCCACGCGACCCCCGAGACCTTGACCCATTCAATCTTGTCGGCGAGCGGCTTGCGCGTCGCCAGGTCGAGAACGTTGTATTCCTGCCAGTCCGACCCACTGCGCGAGATGCCGTACACCGCCAGCCTGGCGTCCTTGGACGGGGCAAACGCGTTCAACAACACGGTGCCATCTGCAGACCAGGTATTGGGATCCAACAGCACCTCGGGCTTGCCATCGATCCCCTTCTGCACATAGAGGACGCTCTGGTTCTGCAGGCCGTCGTTCTTGCGAAAGAAAAAGTAGTCCCCCTTCCGCGACGGCGCCGAATACTTGGCGTAGTTGTAGAGATTCTTCAGGCGCTGGGTCAACTGCGCGCGAAACGGGATCTTGTCGAGATACGCAAACGTGACCTTGTTCTGCGCCTCGACCCACTTCGCTGTTGCCGCCGAGGCGTCGTCCTCCAGCCACCGATAGGGATCCGCCACCTTGGTGCCGTGATAGGTGTCGACGTGGTCAACGGTGGTGGTCACGGGGTATTGCAGAGGGCTGGATTGTGCGGCCAGGGCGGCAGTCAAGGTCATGGTTACCAATGAAGTACGCAGAAGGGTCTTCATAAACGCGATTATCGCATCAGAAAGGTCTGCCCCCCTTTTTACGAGAGTCGGAGGCTTTACGAGAGTCGGAGGCAACCGGTCCCGTGATGAGTCCCGGGTAATCGCCACCGGCCGCCTGGCGGCGGACTCGTCAGGGCTAAATCGCCGACTTGAACCGTCCCCGAGTAGCCCGTGGTGGTGTCGCCGACCCAGCGCCACCAGTTGCGACGCATGGCCGTCGCTGAAAACGTTGTCGCGGGTGTTGGTCGTCGGATTCTGGCCGCTCGAGGCATAGATGCCGGTCCGGTAGACCGCCGCTGTGACCTCCTCCGGAAAGGCAATCTGCGTCGACTTGGTCGAGCAGCCGTTGATCGTGATCTCGACGTGGATGTGCGTTGCCCGGCCCTGGTACCAGCCCGGATAGATCGTTGTGAACTGCACGCGGCCACTCCCGTCCGTCGTCTGGATGCCGCGCAGGAACGTCTCGGCGCGCGAGCTGCCGTATCGCGAGTAATTGCCGGTAGCGTCGCACCAGATCTCGACCGCAGCACCGACAACCGCTGCGCACGCGCGGCCG
>JACCSI010000363.1 GCA_013813075.1 Acidobacteriota bacterium
GGTGACCACAGCTCGACGTCCGGAGCATTTGCAGGGAACTGAAAGTCCCGCGGCATCACGCCAATCACCGTATGCGGCGCATCGTCGAGCACCATCGTCCGACCCAGGACATTCGGGTCGCCGCCGAAGCGCCGCAGCCACGCCCCATGACTGAGCACGACCTTGCGCGCATCGTTGCTCGGCCGCTCCTCCTCGTCGGTGAAGACGCGGCCTATCAGCGGCGGCACACCGAGCACGCGGTAGGTCACGGGCGTGAGGTCAACGGTCACCAGCCGTTCGGCTTCGCCGGCGCCCGTGAGCGTATACCCGCGATAGCGGAAGAGCCCGATGTCCGCGAATGTTTGCGACCGTTCGCGCCAGTCGAGGTAAGTAGCTGTGGCGACCTGCGACCGCTCGATGTTCTGGACCGCGCTGCTTTCCCAGATGCCGACAAGTGCGTCCGGCTGGGCGTAGGCAAGGGGCCGCAATAACACGCCGTTGAGCACGCTGAAAATTGTCGAGTTGACGCCGATTGCCAGGCCGAGCGTCAGCACGATCACCGCAGCAAACCCCGGGTTGCTGGTCAAAAATCGCAGGGCTTCGCGGACGTCGTGCTTCACGCGGCGGATAGTAGCACTTCATGCGCAGCCCAACGCGACGACCCTCCATGCCCCGTTGGATCGAAACGAACGCTCAGGCCCCCTGGGCGTGCCGCCCCGGGTCGCGCTACGATCGGTTGTGCCGAAGTTCCCGATTGAGCCTCCGGTCGAGCCGATGCTCGCGAAACTCGCCGACGCACTGCCGCAAGGCGACGCGTTTCTTTACGAGCCAAAATGGGACGGGTTTCGTGCCATTGTCTTTCGTGACCGCGCCGACGACGTCTACATCCAGAGCCGCGACCTGCGTCCACTCGATCGTTATTTTCCTGAGCTGCACGAGGCGCTGAGTGCGAAGCTGCCTGCCGGTTCGGTGATCGACGGTGAAATCGTCATTGTCGGGCCACGAGGTCTGGATTTCGACGCCTTGCAGCTTCGGCTCCACCCCGCTGCGTCGCGCGTGGCCAAACTTGCGCAAGCAACACCTGCGGCGTTTGTCGCATTCGACGTGCTTGCGGTTGCCGGCGACAGCGTGATGGAGCGGCCGCAAACGGAACGCCGAACACAGCTCGAAGAGTTACTGAAGGGAACGCTCTCGCCCGTATACCTGACGCCGATGACGCGCGACCGCGGCATCGCGGCGCAGTGGCTGCAGCAGTTCGAGGGCGCCGGTCTCGACGGCGTCATCGCCAAGCCCGTTGACGCAACGTATCAACCCGGCAAGCGCACGATGCTCAAGGTCAAGCACGTGCGTACAGCCGACTGCGTCGTCGCAGGGTTTCGCTGGCACAAGAGCGGCAAGGATACGGTCGGTTCTCTGCTGCTCGGCCTCTACGACGATGGTGGCCTCCTGCATCACGTCGGCGTGACTTCCGCTTTCACGATGGTGAAGCGTAAGGAACTGGCACAGGAACTCGAGCCGCTGCGCACGGATGCGGCGACGCACCATCCGTGGCGTGACTGGGCAGAGGCGGACGGCAGTGGCGGTCGCATGCCGGGCGGGCAGAGCCGCTGGAGCGCCGGCAAAGATCTGTCGTGGGAGCCCCTGCGCATCGAGCGCGTCTGCGAAGTGAAATACGACCACCTGCAGGGCGACCGATTCCGCCATGCCGCGGTGTTCCTGCGGTGGCGGTCCGACAAACCGCCGGCCGCATGTCGCTACGACCAGCTCGAGGTTACGACTCCGTTCGAGCTCGCACAGGTGTTCGGGGCGTAGGCCGCAGTTCCTCGGGGACGTGCTGCAGGTTGACGCGCACGCGTGTCCACGTCGATGACCGTCCGCGCATCGAGTCCACAAGGATGTCCGCGGGCTGAAGATACGCCGCGACGTTCGGATGACGCTGCTTCCATTCTTCGACGTCGGCAAGCGCATCGTCCTGACGATCCGCGCGCGCGATCTCAATAAGCGGGTGCTTCGGGATACGACGCCCCTTCGGAGCCTTCACATCCTGCTCATCGTTTGTATCCTTCGAGCCCTTGGTGCGTTTCGTGGCCGTCGCCACCTTGGCGGCCGCGGCGCCTGACTTCGGAGGCTTCCGCGCTCGTGAAGGCTGCACCCTTGGCGGCTCACCTTCCTGTTTTTTGTATTGCGGCGGCCACGGCGCGTCGCCCAGCCCGTCCCGCTCATCACGCGCCGACAACTCGAGGAGAACCTCGAGCGAGCACGGATGGGCGTTCATGTCCTGGTGACGATCGCCAACGTCCTTGAAACGCGCCGGCATGGTGGCCAACGTGAAGTCTGCAGGATTGCAGGCGGCGATCTCATCCCAGGTCATGGGCGCAGACACCCGGGCATCTGGCTTTGGTCTCACCGAGTAGGCCGCGGCGACCGTGCGATCCTTGGCGTTCTGGTTGTAGTCGATGAACACGCCGTGCCGCTCTTCTTTCCACCATTTGCTCGTGGCAATCGACGGCGCGCGCCGTTCAACTTCGCGCGCCAGTGCCACGGCGGCACGCCGAACCTCCGTAAATGTCCAACGGCGTTGCAGGCGGACGTTGACGTGAATCCCGCGAGAACCGGACGTCTTCGGCCAGCCGATGAGGCCGAAATCACCGAGCGTGGCGCGCACAACGCGGGCGACTTCCTGCACTTGCGGCCACTCCACTCCGGGCACCGGGTCGAGATCGACGCGAAGCTCGTCGGGATGATCGAGATCGTCGGCGCTCACGGGATGAGGATGCAACACCAGGCACGCCAGGTTCGCCATCCACGCCAGCGCGGCGGCATCGCGCGGCACAATCTCTTCAGCCGTGCGCCCTGACGGAAACTTCAGCTCGACGACCTCTATCCACTCGGGGCGCGACTCGGGCGCGCGCTTTTGATAAAAGAACTGTTCGGCGATCCCATTCGGATATCGAACGAGCACGTTGGGACGGCCTCCCGCGCCACGTAGCGCGCCCTCTGCCACGGCCAGGTAATAACGTGCGAGGTCCAGCTTGGTGTGGCCAGCGTCGGGAAAGAGGACCTTGTGCGGATTCGAAATCGACACCTCGCGACCTGAGACCTCGATGATTTCGGATTGGCTCTTTGCCGCCATTCCAAACAGCGTGACACGATCGGACGAGCAGGACAACCACCACGACCGCGGCTTGAGCCCGCCGCGAAACATATCCCTCGCGGTCTGTTACGCGCACATGTGACAGACTGGAATCCGATCGTGCCCCTCGTCAGCGCTAGAGATCTGCAGAAGGATTACGTCTCAGGAGAGGCGCGGGTCACGGCGCTTGCCGGCGTTTCACTGGAGCTCGTGCGCGGCGACTTCGTGGCGCTGATGGGACCTTCCGGCTGTGGCAAATCGACGCTGCTCCATCTCTGCGGCGCCATGGACAGGCCGTCGCAGGGCCGCCTCGTCTTTGAGGACCGGGACCTTGCCAGGCTCAGCGACGACGATCTGACGCGGCTGCGCCGCGAACGGATCGGTTTTGTCTTTCAGTTTTTCAACCTCTTACCGACGCTGACGCTTGGCGACAACGTCATGCTGCCGTGTCTGCTGAGCGGGATGCGCTCCGCCGACGCGGAGTCGCGTGCACGGCGGCTTGTCGATCGCGTCGGCATTGGTCATCGCTGGACGCATTATCCGCAGCAACTGTCCGGTGGCGAGATGCAGCGTGCGGCAATTGCGCGCGCACTGGTGCACGAGCCGGCGCTGCTGGTGGCCGACGAGCCGACTGGCAACCTCGATTCCGAGAACGGGGCGCGGGTCCTCGCCTTGCTCGTCGATCTCAATCGCGACATGGGCGTGACGATTCTGCTGGCGACACATGCCGCGGACGTCGCGGCCGCGGCGACGCGGGTGCAGCGGATGCGGGACGGACGATTCGACGATGCGCTGGCGGCTGTTTAAGCAGTTCATCCTGCGCCCCCTGGTGCAGGAGCGGGCGCGGACGCTGACGACGATGGTCGGCATCGCGCTGGGCGTCGGGGTGGTGCTCGCCATTCAGCTCACGAACGAGAGTTCGGTGCGCGGATTCGAGACCGCGCTCGAAACCGTGGCCGGCAAGACCGGCGTCGAAATTATTGGTCCGGCCGGCATCGATGAAACGGTGCTGCCGGAACTCGGCTGGCTGCGAGATGTTGGCTCCGTCAGCCCGGTCATCGAGGGCGAAATGGCGCTGGTGCACGGCGAGGCGCGCAGCCTACGCCGCGCCGAAGCGCTCAAGGTGCTTGGCGTCGACATCCTGCGCGATGTGACGTTGCGGCAGTACGTGATCGGCGGCGCAGCCTCACCTGCAGGGTCGCCGGTGGCGGACGGCGGCGACATCAATCCGCAACGCTTTCTCGAGCTTCTCACGAGCCCGCAGAGCGTCGTCATCACCGAGAAGCTTGCCCGCCGCCGCGGCTACGCCGTTGGGGGCGAGATCCAGTTGATGGCCGGAGATCGCATCAACACCTATGTCGTGCGAGGACTACTCAAGGACGAGGGGCCGGCGCGGGTCATGGACGGCAGCTTCGTGCTGATGGACATCGCTGCCGCACAGCTTGCCTTCGCCCGCCTCGGCCGCATCGATCGCCTCGACGTGCAACTGCCGGGGTCGCCCGACAGCGCAGCGATCGATGCAGCAGTGCAAGCCATCGGCGCACGTCTGCCGAACGGCCTGACCGCGCAGCGACCAGGGCGGCGGGGCGAGCAGGTCGAACGCATGCTGGCGGCGTTCCACACCAACCTGACCGCGATGTCGTGGGTGGCACTCATCGTCGGTCTCTTTCTCGTGTACAACACCGTGACCATCTCGGTGATCGCGCGCCGAGGCGAGATCGGCACGCTGCGCGCCCTCGGAGTGACGCGTGGCCAGGTGCTGGTGCTCTTCCTCGGTGAAGCCGTCGTGCTGGGCGTGGCGGGCACGATTCTCGGCATCGGGTTGGGCCGGGTACTGGCGGACTTTGCCGTCGGCCTGACCAGCGCCACTGTCAACACGCTTTATATCGCCACGGCCGCGGCGCCACCCAGGTTGACTGCGGGACTGGTAGCGTTGGCCTTCGCGATCGGCTTTCCGCTGGCGCTGGTCGCCGCCTGGCTACCGGCCCGTGAGGCCAGTCGGGTGACGCCAACGGCTGCAATGCGCGGTCACGACCAACTGATTTCGCGAGTCCGCTTGCGCGCCGCGACGCTGGCCGCGCCGGCGCTCGTGCTCGCCGCCGCGCTGGGGTTCGCGTCGCTTGGCCCCGTGAATGGGCGGCCGCTGTTCGGATATCTGTCGTCGTTTCTGATCATCGTCGGGGCGTCGTTGTCGGTCCCAGCGGTCGTCTACGCGCTCGCCCGCCTGATGCGGTCCCCGCTGCGGCGCCTGTTCGGCGTCGAAGGGCTGCTGGCGCACGCCAACCTCACCGCGGCGATTCCCCGTCTGTCGATTTCCATTGCGGCGCTTGCCGTCAGCCTGTCGATGACGGTTGCGGTGGTCGTGATGATCGGCAGCTTTCGCGACACGGTCATGTATTGGGTTGGTCAAACGGTGCAGGCAGACCTCTTCATCGGGCCCGGTATGCGGCCGGCCGTTGGATCGGCGCAAACGTTGTCGGCGCCGGTGATTGATGCGGTGGGCGCGCACCCTGACG
>JACCSI010000371.1 GCA_013813075.1 Acidobacteriota bacterium
CCAGCATGCGAGCTGTCACCGTTCGCAGGGCAGCGTCGTCCTGGTAGCGCGATGCCGGGAAGCTCAGGCTGCCCGTCAGCAGCCGTTCGGCATCGAAGCCCGGATCGACCGCCAGAATCCGCTGAAAGCTGGCGAGCAGTAACCCGGCGCCGACCAGCAGCACCAGCGCGAAAGCCACCTGGCTCGTCACCAAGACACGTCGCACCACGCGCGTGCGACGCGACGCCGTACCCGAGCGGCCCTCTTCACGGACGACCTGTCCGAGGTTGGCGCGACGGAGTGCAACCACGGGGAAAAGCCCCACCAGCACACCGACCGCCAGGACCAGGCCGATGGTGAAGACCAGCGCGGTGCCGTCGAGGCGGATGTCTTCGCCGCGCGGCAGCTGATCGAGTCCGAGGGTGTCGGCGGCGGTCAGCGCCCACCAGCCGAGCACGATTCCCAGCGCGCCGCCCACCAGCGAGATCAATACAGTCTCTGTGAGAATCTGGCGCGACAACCTCTGGATGCTCGCGCCAAGCGCATGGCGGGTTGCGAGTTCCCGCACGCGCGTGCTGGCACGCACCGAAACGAGATTGGTGATGTTGACGCAGCCAATGATCAGCACGCAGAGCACGCCACCCCATAACAGGTAGAGCGTGTCGCTCGTGCCCTCGACCAGGTCGCGCTGAAACGGCTTGACCTGCGTATGGAAGCCGGCATTGATCAGAGCCGTTTTCAGCTCGGGAAGCCGTTCGAGGTTCCCGGCGTTGATGGCGTTGACTTGGGTCTGAGCCTGCTCGAAGGATGCGCCCGAGACGAGCCGTGCAATCTGCTGCCAGCTGTTACTGTGGCGGTTGCTGTCTGAGCGCTCTTCCGGTGTAAACGCGGCGGGGGTCCAGAGCTGCACGTCCGGATCGATAAACCGGAAGCTCTCCGGCATGACGCCTACGACGGTGTAAAGCACACCGTTGATGCGCAGGTCACGTCCGAGCGCTTCGTCGCGTCCGCCAAACAGACGTTGCCACAACCCGTAACCCAGCACGACTTTCCGGTTTTGTCCGACCTCGGCCTCGTTCTCGGAGAAGAGCTGCCCGCGATGGGGCTGCGCACGCAGCAGGCGGAACATCGACGGCGTGACCATCATGCTCGTCAGGCGCTCGACATCGCCGCCGCCTTGACCGCCAAGTGTGACGCCCCCCGTGCGGTACATCGCGATCTCTTCGAACGCCGGCATTTGCGCCAGGCGATCGAAATAGTCGGGGATACCGTTCGAGGCGCGCAGTGCGCCCGCACCGGGGTACGAATTGAAGATCGTCGCAATTCGCTCCGCCTCCACAAACGGCAGCGGCTTGAGCAGGACCGAATTAACGACCGCGAAAATCGAGGTGTTGGCGCCCACACAGAGTGCCAGCGTGGCGACGACCGTGACCGTGAATCCGCGATCTCTCCAGAGAAGGCGGGTCGCAAATTTGAGATCGTGTAGCAGGCGGTCCATCTCGAAGATCTACGAACCGCGCCGGGAGCAGGTTCCGAACCGATGATGACGTGCGCAACCTGACGGTCCAGGCCAACGCACCCTGGTTTGTGGCTTTATGGCTTGGTGAAGATCAACACGTGCTGGCGCGGCAAGCTCGACTCGGCCGTCGTCAGCACAAATCCTTCGCTCTCGACCTCGAGCTTGGCCTGTGCGACCGTCATCTTGTGTAACGGCATGATCGGGATACTCGGGTCTTCTCCCTTGTATTCCAGCAGCACCAGGCGGCCGCCTGGTTTCAGCGCGGCACGGATGTGCGCGAGCACCGTCTGCGGCGCCGAAAGCTCGTGATACACGTCAACCATCAAGGCGAGGTCGATCGATGCCGCCGCGAGCCTGGGATCGGCGGGTGCTCCGAGAATCAGCGTCACGTTGCCGATGCCCTGGCGCACGAGACGCTGTTGCAGCAGGTCGAGCATGCCCTGCTGGATGTCGGTCGCAAAGACCTTGCCTGTTGGTCCTACCAGTTGTGACAACCGCTCGGTGAAGTATCCGGAGCCAGCACCAATGTCAGCGACCGTGGCACCCGGCATCACCTTCATGATGGCGAGCGCCCGCGCTGGTTGTTCTTCCACTTCGCGTTCGGCGCGTTCCAGCCAGGGCGCGCCCGCAACGCCCATTGGCCTGGCGTATTCCCGGCCGCTCAGCGGATGGCGGCCAGCACCGGCCTGCGACGCGACCATCACCGCCGCTACCGCGAGGACGCAACCGGCCGCCCCGAGGACCAACGTGCGCCATCTCTTGACCATGCTGCCATCCTACCAGCTTGGGTCCTGAGGCTGCGTGCGCGGTCGCGTTTCTGGTACCATCATCAGCCGCATCACTCAACAGGAGAACAACCATGATCGGCCCGCTCCCCATCGGCGCAGACGCGCCCGATTTCGAGGCTGAGACGACGCAAGGACGCATTCGCTTTCACGAATGGCTCGGCAATTCCTGGGGCGTCCTGTTTTCACACCCGAAGGACTTCACCCCTGTGTGTACGACCGAGCTTGGCTACATGGCCAGGATCAAGCCGGACTTCGACAAGCGCGACGTCAAAGTCATGGGGCTCAGTATCGATCCGCTCGACAAGCACGCAGGCTGGTCGAAGGACATTGAAGAAACCCAGGGGCACGCGCCGAACTACCCGATGATCGCCGACTCGGACCTGAAGGTCGCGAAGCTCTATGGCATGTTGCCCGCAGGTGCCGGCGAATCGTGCGACGGCCGCACCGCTGCCGACAACGCCACCGTTCGCAACGTCTATGTGATTGGTCCCGACAAGAAGATCAAGCTGGTGATCTCGTACCCCATGAGCACGGGTCGCAACTTCGACGAGGTGCTGCGCGTCATCGACTCGCTTCAACTCACGGCGAAGCACAAGGTGGCGACGCCCGCGAACTGGAAGGACGGCGACGACGTGATTATTTTGGCGGCGGTGTCGGAAGACGAGGCCAAGCGCACGTATCCGGGCGGGTGGCGCGCGCCGAAGCCGTACCTCCGAATCGTGCCCCAGCCGAAAGCGTAGTGTCTTCGTCACGCATCGTGTATTCGACGGGCATCGGCAGCGTCTGTCCGGGCTGCGGGTGGCCCGCGACTGGTTGCCGGTGCTCGAAGACTCTGGCCAACCGACCGCTACCCACGCGCATCGTCGCCAAGCTGCGCCTCGAGAAGAAGGGCCGCGGCGGCAAGGCCGTCACCGTCGTCTACGACCTGCCGCAGAACGCGACGTTCCTGAAAGACCTCAGCCAGGACCTCAAGCGGGCGTGCGGCACCGGCGGCACCGTGGTGGACGACACGATTGAACTGCAGGGCGACCTGCGCGATCGGGTTCGCGACTTCCTGCAGAAGAAGAACCTCGTCGTCAAAGGCTAAGCCGCGAGGCCGCAACTGGACGTGATCAACAAGGCCGGTCAGACGCCGCTCGCGTTGACGATGCCGAGCAAGAGGCAGCCCGGCCGCCCTGCCCCGGGCCGGCGCACTCTGAGCGCAACGACAAACGCAATTCGAGCGACCTCGACGCTATCATCGAGGCCACTACGCAGCCGCTCGTTGCGCGCTGCGATGGATGAGCTTCAATCATCAGGAGAACAGCATGGCCATTCACAAAGTCATCGAGATCATCTCGCAGTCCGACAAGGGCTGGGAAGACGCCGCCCAACGTGCGGTAACGGATGCGGGCGCAACAGTCAACGGGATCAAGTCGATCTGGATCAAAAACTTCGAGGGCGTGGTCAGGGACAACAAGATCGTCGAATACCGCATCAACGCCAACATCACCTTCGAGGTGAAGTAGCCGCGCCACAAACGCTTTGCAGCGCTCGGGCGCTGGTTCGGTTGGCAGATGGCCGCCGGGCCGGTGCCCGTGCGCCGCTCGTTCGTTTGCACCACGAAGGTTTCGTCAGGGCCTCGGCATGGCGGCGAAGTATGCTTGCTGCCACACGGGCGAGGAGGCCCTTTCGATGATTTGGAACAGCGAACTCAATTCGGTGGCAAGGCAGCCACCGAATCCCCTACGGACAATCCGTCAGGCTCTCACCGGCCACGCGGATATGGTCAAAATTCTCGAAGACGGCGTCGGCGTTGGTGACCGTGCTGGCGCTCAGCGGCGCCGCGTGTGGCGGAAGCAAGAACTCGTAGCCGACGTCACCCACCCCCACCCCGACCCCGACCCCGATTACCCCCGCCCCGCCGGCTTCGCCTCCCCATACGACGGTCAACCCAGTCGGCAGCACGGCCAACATCGAAGCCAGAACATCCCAGGTGACCGGCGACGGTACGCAACCCACCCAGGTGTTCGACGACTTCATGATCGCCAATGGCGCTACGATCCGTACCGTTGCCTGGCAAGGGATTTATTGCGTCCAGCAACCAAACGCAGCCGCTCCGGCGCCGACGGTGTCGGCCTTCACTGTCGGTTTTTATCCCGACCTGCAGACCTCTCCGTACGCGGTGGGACGCGCCAAATGTGCGGGGAACGGTCCGATCCTGCCGAACCGTTTGCCTGTGCAGGACAGACGGTCGCGGCCTCCAACGGCTTGCCACGAAACGGTTCGCTGCCGCACGTCACGAGGGCTGGCGATTTTCCTAAAGTCGAGCTTCGACCATTTGCACTAGAGCTGTGAGAGGCCGATGCAAATTGCAGTAGAGTTGCGTAGAGCACGCCCGGTCGATGGGCGCACACCATGAGCGACTCACAATCTCGCTCCGCGGACGGCAGCCAGGCGGTTGGGAACTCACCACGCCCGGCCGTCCAAGGCACTCCACCGGATTGTTGCGATCCGCTCGACGAGTTTCGTTCTGAGGCGCTGGAGCTGTTTCCACCGGAGGACAGCGCAGGCGTGACCAATCCCGCCAGTCCCACCAATGCCAGCACCGTAGTGCTGCGGTCAGGAAAGCCCAGCCGTTTCGTGTCCATCCCAGTAGCGCCGCTGGTTGGACCGCTGCATGCACCCGGCGCACCGTCACCAGCGTCCCGCCGGAGAGCGCCCATTCGCCGAACGAACAGTAAGGCAAC